>NZ_LMRM01000002.1:0-221236 GCF_001426045.1 Methylobacterium sp. Leaf94 | reverse complement strand
GCACGCCGATCTGGAGTGGGCCCCTGGAGGTGGACGGATTGGATAAGGCTGATTGACCGGCTGGCTGGGTCTTCGGAGGATGAAGACCATGGCACGACACCGTTCCCACAGCGTCGCGTTCAAGCGGCAGGTCGCGCAGGAGTACCTGTCCGGCGAGACGCTGCACGGCTTGGCCAAGCGCCACGAYCTCTCGCGCAACCTCGTGCGCCTCTRGGTGCAGAAGTACGAGACGGGCGCGTTCGACGAYGACGCGGCCGCCGCCGACACGATCCAGGCCTATGAGGCTCGCATCGCCGCGCTCGAACGGCTCGTCGGGCGGCAAGCGCTTGAGCKTGAGTTTTTAAAGGGGGCTCTGCGCAACGGACCGCTGCCGCGAAGCGGGCCTACGTCCGTGATCACCGGCCCGGCAGCCTCTCTGTCGCCGCGGGATGCCGGCTGATGGGTCTGGCGCGCTCAACCTACTACGATGCCCCAATGCGGGCTGCCGACGACACCGCCCTCGTCGAGGCCATGGCCGCAGTCTGCGACGCGTTCGAGGCCTACGGCTGGCGCCGCGCCCAGGCGGCCCTGCGCCAGCAGGGCTGGCGGGTGAACCATAAGAAGGTCCGCCGCCTCATGCGGGAGCACGACCTGCAACCGCGCGTCCGGCGCCGCTACGTCACGACCACCGACAGCGATCACGACAGCCCGATCTTCCCGAACCTGGCCCGGGACATCGTGCCGGACGGGCCTGACCAGCTCTGGGTCGCGRATCTGACMTACGTCGCGGTKACRGGCGGTTTCGTCTACGTCGCGATCATCCTGGATGCCTGGTCGCGGCGAGYGGTCGGCTACGCGCTCGGCCGGTCGATCGACGCCCGCCTGACCATCGGGGCTCTGCGCGCAGCGATCGAGCGGCGTCGGCCGGCGCCAGGACTGACCCACCACACSGACCGCGGCAGTCAATACGCTGCCGAGGCGTATCGAAAGGTGCTGGCCGAGCATGGYCTCATCGGCTCGATGGGCCGGCGCGRCAATCCCTACGACAACGCCAAGGCCGAGAGCTTCATGAAGACGCTCAAGGTCGAGGGGGTATACCCGATGGMGTTCGAGACCTTCGCCGATGTGGCGGCTGAGCTGCCGCGCTTCATCGAMGAGGTCTATAACACCCRCCGCCTGCACTCCGCGCTCGGTTATCTGAGCCCCGTGCAGTTCGAGGAGCAGCACGCCCGGCAGACGGTCAAAACCGCCGCCTGATCGTGCCCACCGTCAGGGGCCCACTCCAGCCGCCTGCACTCCGCGCTCGGTTATCTGAGCCCCGTGCAGTTCGAGGAGCAGCACGCCCGGCAGACGGTCAAAACCGCCGCCTGATCGTGCCCACCGTCAGGGGCCCACTCCAGTTCATCGAAATGGACAGCACCGTGACCCTCGCCGACCAGTTGGCCGACGAGGAGGCTGGTCCGATCGTCTTGATCAACACCTTCGTCGTCCCGCCAGAGGACGCGGACGCGCTTCTGGAGGTCTGGAGCCGCGATGCGGCGATCATGAAACGGCAGCCGGGCTTCATCTCGACACAGCTTCATCGCGGCATCGCGGGAAGCGGTGCCTTTCTGAACTATGCGGTTTGGCAGTCCGTCGCCCATTTCCGGGTCGCCTTCGCCAACCCCGAGTTTCGGGCGAAACTCTCGGAGTATCCAGAGAGCGCGAGGGCGAGCCCCCATCTGTTCCGTAAGGTCGAGGTTCCCGGCATTTGCATCGCCTGACGCCTCATGGGCCCAGATCAGGACACCGCTCTTCGAGAACGCGGATGAAGGCTGATCACTGCGGTTGCTCGATCGAGTGAGGGCCACTTTCTCAGCCCTCACTTCCCAAAGCGGACCGTCGGAAATCCACCACCCTGGACGTGGGTCATCCTCGACGTAGCTGCCGAGAAGCGGACCTTCCAAAAGTCTGAGAAAAGTGGTTTGCGGACCCTGACCTTTCGTCCTGAAGCGGATGTTCCGCCTCCGACCAACAATGGCCATAGCTAGCGGTTTCCCTAATCCCCTGAAGTGGTCATTCGCTTTGCTCTGACCGGCGCGCCTCGGTGCGACACTGCGACCCTCAGGCCCTGGTCAATTTTAGTTCAGTGGCATTTCCGCTGGCGCAGAGAATACAATAAAGGCGTGTTTGGAGTGACCGAGGGCTCCGGCGGTCCTTCGAAGCCCGGAGTTCCTTCTTGCCAACTTCCCCCGAGAAGCCGAAGACCTACGGCCCAAAGACGCCGGTCAGCGGCAGTGGCCCTTCGGGCGTAATCGACCAGCATCACGACATCTTCTTCGCGGCCGTCGAAACGACGCGCATGCCGATGATCGTTACGGACCCGCACCAGGCCGACAATCCCATCATCTTCGTCAACCGCGCTTTCGAGCGCATGACAGGCTACACCCGGGACGAACTTATCGGCACGAACTGCCGCTTCCTCCAAGGGCCTGAGACCGACCGAGAGGTGGTCACCGAACTGCGTGTCGCCATCGCGGAGCAGCGCGAGTTCTCCACGGAGATCATCAATTACCGCAAGGACGGGTCTTCGTTCTGGAACGCGCTGTTCGTCTCGCCGGTCTTCAACCGAGCCGGCGACCTCGTATACTTCTTCGGCTCGCAGCTCGACGTTTCGCGCCGCCGCGACGCAGAGGAGAGTCTACACCAAGCACAGAAGATGGAGAGCCTGGGGCAGCTTACCGGCGGGATCGCGCATGACTTCAACAACCTCCTACAGGTGATCTCCGGTCACAACGAGGTCATGCTGGCGCTGATCGACCACCCGACCATCGATGTCGGCCGATTGCGGCGGGCGGGCGAGGCGGTGCGCGACGCCTCGGAACGCGCCGCCAAGCTGACCCACCAGCTTCTGGCCTTCTCGCGCAAGCAGCGATTGGAGGGGCGCCTCCTCAACCTCAACGGCCTCGTCCAAAGCATGAGCGAGATGGCCGAGCGTACCCTGGGGGACGACGTCACCCTGAAGCAGTCCCTCGCATCCGATCTCTGGAACACCCGCATCGACCCGACCCAGGCCGAGGTCGCCTTGCTGAACGTCTTGCTGAACGCCCGCGATGCGATGCCGGGCGGAGGGTCCGTCACGGTCAAGACCGAAAACCTCCTCATCGAGGACGAGGATACGGCGCTTTTCAAGACGGTCGGCCCTGGGGCCTACGTGGTGGTATCCGTCACCGATACGGGTAGCGGTATGCCGGCCGAGATCCTGAACCGAGTGATGGAGCCGTTCTTCACCACCAAGGGCGAAGGCAAGGGCACAGGCCTAGGCCTCGCGATGGTCTACGGTTTCGCCAAGCAATCGGGCGGCTCGGTCAAGATCTACTCTGAGGTGGGGCACGGCACCACGGTGCGCCTGCTCTTTCCAGCAAGCGACCAGAAGATCGAGGACGAGCGCAGGGCCTCGCAGCGCGCCGCCGACCGGCACGGGACCGAAACGGTACTCGTGGTCGACGACCGACCGGACGTGGCGGAGACGGCGGGAATGATCCTGGAGGATTTCGGCTACAAAGTCATCGTGGCCGACGGCCCCCGCGCGGCGATTGAGTTCCTCGACGGCGAGCGCCGGATCGATCTCCTGTTCACCGATCTCATCATGCCGGGTGGGATGAACGGCGTGATGCTGGCCCGCGCCGCACGCGAGCGACAGCCTAAGATCAAGGTGCTGCTCACTACGGGCTACGCGGAGGCATCCATCGAACGCTCGGATGCGGGTGGCACGGATTTCGAGATCATCAATAAGCCCTATAAACGGCTGGAACTCGCGCGCCGCGTGCGGCGGGTCATTGATGGCCCGACCGGCGTAGGTTGAGCTGTCATTCCCCCGGCTTCCGGCCCTGATCGATACGTCCGCCTCGCCCAGGATCTATCCGATCGCAGCCGGGCAGAAATTCACCCGTCCCGGCCGTAGGACGCTGCTCAACCGTGCAGCCCGCAAGCGGCGGTTCCGGGCTTCTGCAAAGGGTCGGAAGCCGACCTCCCCGGCAGTCAGATTCCGCCACCCCGCGCCCCCTCGGCAACGGAGCGTCAACGCCTCTCGGGCTTCAGTGGCCGGATGGCATCCTCCGCACCCGGTCCCGCCCCGCTCCCCGCCGACGCCCTGGCGTTTCCCGGGGACGCGGCCCTGCGCGCCGAAGCCCGGGCGTGGCAGGACGAACTCGCGCGGGAGCGGCGCCTCTCGCCCAACACCGTCGAGGCCTATGCCCGGGACCTGCGCCAGTTCCTGGCCCATCGCGCCGGGCGGCACGGCCCGCCCGGCATCGCCCAGCTCGTCGCCCTGAAACCGCGCGACGTGCGCGCCTTCATGGCCGCGCGCCGGGCGGACGGGGTCGGCGGGCGCTCGCTGATGCGGGCGCTGGCGGGCCTGCGCTCCTTCGCCCGCCACCTCGAGCGCCAGGGCCACGGCACCGTGGCGGCCTTGGGCGCCGTGCGCTCGCCCAAGGTGGAGCGGCGCCTGCCGCGCCCGATCCCCATCGACGCCGCCCGGGCGATGACCGGGCCGGAGCTGCGGGCCGGCGAGACCCGCGAGCCCTGGGTGCTGGCGCGCGACGCCGCCGTGCTGGCCCTGCTCTACGGCTCGGGCCTGCGCATTTCCGAAGCCCTCGGGATCCGGGCGAAGGACGCGCCCGTGCCGGGCACCGATTCCGTCACCGTGCTCGGCAAGGGCGGCAAGACCCGGATGGTGCCGGTGCTGCCGGTGGTCGCGGCGGCGGTGGCCGACTACGTGGCGGCCTGTCCCTACGCCCTGGCTCCGGACGGCCCGCTCTTCGTCGGCGCCAAGGGCGGCCCGCTCTCGCCGCGGATCATCCAGTACGCCGTGGCGGCGATGCGGGGCGGGCTGGGCCTGCCCCCGAGCGCGACGCCGCACGCCCTGCGCCACTCCTTCGCCACCCACCTCCTGGCGCGCCAGGGCGAATTGCGGGCGATCCAGGAGCTGCTCGGCCACGCCTCCCTCGCCACGACGCAGCTCTACACCAAGGTCGACGCCGCCCGCCTGATGGAGGCCTTCGACGCCGCCCATCCCCGCGCCGGCGCCGGCCGGGCCGCGGCCCTGCGCGCGAAAAGCCGTGCGCCCGGTCCCCCACCCGCGCTAGGACCGGCGGCATGATCCGGCTCCCCGCGCCCCCGACATGACCCAGGACCCGTTGGCCGACCCGTTGGCCGCCCTGCTGGCCTCCCTGCGCCGGGGCGACTGCGCCGGGGCCCGGGCCCTGCGCTTTCCCCCCGGCCTCGCCGAATTCCCGCCCGAGGTCTTCGGCCTCGCCGACACCCTCGAGCTCCTGGACCTCAGCGGCAGCCACCTCGACGCGCTGCCGGCGGATCTCGGCCGCCTGCGGCACCTGCGCGTGCTGTTCTGCTCGGGCAGCCGCTTCACCCGCCTGCCGCCGGTCCTGGGGGATTGCCCGTCCCTGAGCCAGGTCGGCTTTCGCGGCACCGGGCTCGAGGAGGTGCCGGGCGAGGCCCTGCCCCCGGCCCTGCGCTGGCTCACCCTCACGGACAACCGGATCGCCGCCCTGCCGGACGCCCTCGGGCAGCGCCCGCACCTGCAGAAGCTCATGCTCTCGGGCAACGCCCTGGCGGCCTTGCCCGGGAGCCTGGCGGGGGCGCCGAACCTGGAGCTGGTGCGGCTGGCCGCCAACCGCCTGGAGGCGCTGCCGCCCTGGCTGACCACCCTGCCGGCCCTGGCCTGGACCTCCTTCGCGGGCAATCCCGTCGATGACGCGCCCGGGCGCCGCGACGTGCCGGGCGTGCCCTGGCGCGATCTCGAACCGGGCGACCTCCTCGGCGAGGGCGCCTCGGGCCGCGTGCACCGGGCGCTCTGGCGCCGGGGCGGGGCCCCGGCCGAGGCGGTCGCCCTGAAGCTGTTCAAGGGTGCCATGACCAGCGACGGCCTGCCCGAGCGCGAGATGGCGGCCTGCCTCGCGCGAGAAGGGCAACGTCCCGTTCTCCCGGGAGGCCCCCATCTTCGCCTCGATCCTTGGCCTGCTCATCGCCCTCAGCTTCGTCGCCGAGCCTGGAGAGCTGCAGCCGCGACGTCTACGCCCCGGGCCTCGCCCTGACGCCGGCGGCGGCCCTGCGCATCGCCCGCGCCGCCGCGGAGGCCTGCGCCCATCTCCACGCCCGCGGCATCCTGCACGGCGACCTCTACGGCCACAACATCCTGTGGGACGGCACGGACGGCGCCGCCGTCGTCAGCGATTTCGGCGCCGCCTCGACCCTGCCCGCGGGGCCGGCCGGCGCGGCCCTGCGCCGGATCGAGATGCGGGCCTGGGGGCTGCTCCTGGGCGAGCTCCTCACCCTGGCGGATGTCGGTGCCGGCCCCTGGCGCGACCTGGAGCGGGCCTGCACGGGGCCCGACATCGCGGCGCGCCCGGACTTTTCGGATCTCCTCGCCCTTCTGCCGGCCGCGACGACGGGGGCCGGCCGCGACGACTGATGTGCGGAAAGCACAGGCGCTGCCCGGCGCAAGTCCCGGCGGGCCGAACCCGCGCCCCGGCCCGAAGCGGCCCCGATTTCGTCACGGTGGCCCGCCAGGGACCGCAGCCGGAATCAAGGGATGACGGGGATCATGAAGGCATTTACTTCCGCGTTGCTGCTCCTCGGCGCCCTCGCGGCCCCGCAGGCTGCGATGGCCGCGAGCAAGACCACGGTGGGCGTCGGCACCGGGGCGGTGGCGGGCGCCCTGGTGGGCGGACCGGTGGGGGCGGTCGTGGGCGGCATCGTCGGCGGCTATATCGGCGCCACCGCCGAGAGCCCCCGCCCGCGCCGCCGCCGGGTGCGCGCCGCCCGGCGGGCCGCGGTCGCCCCGCCCAAGCTGCGGGTGGCCGAGGAGCGTGCCGCGCCGGTCCGCCCCGCCGCCCCGGCCGCCACCGGCAGCCTCGCCCCGGTCACCACCGCCCCCGCCGCGACCACCTGGCAGAACCCGCGCTAGCGGTTGTCCGGGATTCGGGGAAACCGGTTCTCCCGAAAAGACCAACGACCGGACAGGACTCGAGGGTCTGTCGGGTTCAGGATGAGCCTGACAGACTCCCGGGGGACGGCCTTCGAGGACCGGGACGCACCCTAGCCGACCGTCCGCTCTTGGGGCGTACCGCCATGACGCCGGACATTGGCCGTCCGATCGAGCGGTGCTCGCTCAGGGCGCGGGAGCGTGGGCGGGACGGGATGGGCCTCAGGCCGCCTCGCCCGAGGCCTGAACCCGCGCGCCGCCGAACACGACCGCCTGCCGCAACGGCGCTCGCGACAAGCCGTAGATCAGGCGTGGCTCCGCCGGCGCGCTGACCGCCTCCAACGCGGCGCGATGCTCCGCGGCGAGCACGACATCGAGCGCAGCGATGTTGTCGGCCACCTGCGCCGGTCGGCTCACGCCCATCAGCGGCGCGGTCACACCCGGTCGCCCCATCACCCAGGCGAGCGCCACGCGCGCCGGCGATTGCCCGATGGCCTCCGCCACCCGGCGCACCGCTTCGACGATGGTCCAGTTGCGCGGCGTGAACAGGCTGTCACCGAACGGATTGGCCCCATCGAGCCGCTTGTCGCCGGCGGGACGCGCCTCGCCCGACGCCGCCGCATCCCTCGGCAGGCCGCCCGCGCGGGGTCCGGCCGCTTCCACCGTCGCGCGGTCGTACGTGCCGCTCAGCAGCCCGTAGGCGAGCGGCGACCACGGCACCACGCCCAGGCCGAATGCGGCGGCGAGCGGAATGTGCTCGTCCTCCACGTCCCGGTTCACGAGGGCGTAGAAGTACTGCAGGGCGATCGGCCCCGGCAGCCCGCGTCGTGCGGCCAGCGTCGCGAGCGTGGCAACGTACCAGGCGGGCGTGTTCGACACGCCCCAATAGCGAACCTTCCCGGCGCGCACGAGACCGGCCATCGTCTCCAGCAACTCCTCGGCCGGCGTGACCCCGTCCCACACATGCACCCAGTAGAGGTCGACGTAGTCGGTTCGCAGACGGCGCAGCGAGCCTTCCAGCGCCGCGTGGACGTGCTTGGCACCGTTGCCGCCCGCGTGCGGACCGTTGCCCGTCGCGAACCCCGACTTGGTCGCGAGGACGATCCCGTCCCGCATGCCGGACGCGCGGATGAAGCGCCCGAGCATCGCCTCGCCCTCGCCCCCGGCATACACGTCGGCCGTGTCCACGAAGTTGCCGCCCCGCTCCCGATAGGCGTCGAACACGGCGCGGCTGCCGGCCTCGTCCAGCCCCCAGCGCGCCGTCCCGAAGGTCATGGTGCCGAGCGCGAGGGGACTGACCGCCAGGCCGGAGCGGCCGAGCGTACGGTAATGCGTGAGGTCCATTGTTGCATATCCTTGCTGCTATCACCCAGGATAAGGCCACCGACCCAGGGGGATTAGCCGAAATCGGCGACAAGGGTCTGTGAGTGGAATTCAGCAATGCGACGAGGCACACTCGATGATCTCGCGGCCTTCGCGGCGGTCGCGCGCACCTGCAGCTTCACGCGTGCAGCGGCGGAACTCGGCCTGTCGCCCTCGGCGCTCAGCCACGCCGTCCGCGGGCTGGAGGAACGGCTCGGGGTTCGGCTGCTGGCGCGCACCACGCGCAGCGTCGCGCCGACGCCGGCGGGCGAGCGGCTCGTGCGGTCGCTGGCCCCGGCGCTGGCGGAGATCGAAGGCGGCCTTGCAGCCCTCGCCGACTGGCGCGGTGCGCCGTCCGGTGCGCTCCGGCTGACGACCTTCTCCTCGGCCGCACGCCGCGTGCTCGAGCCGGCCCTGCCGCGCTTCCTCCTCGACCATCCGGCCGTCTCGGTCGAGGTCGTCATCGACGATCGCCTGGCCGACATCGTCGCGGACCGGTTCGACGCCGGCATCCGCTTCGGCGAGTCGGTGGAGCGGGACATGGTGGCGGTGCGGCTGGGGCCGGACCTGCGCACGGTGGTGGTCGGCACGCCCGCCTATTTCGCGCGCCATCCGCGGCCCGAGACGCCGGCCGACCTGGACGCGCACAACTGCGTCAACTACCGGCTGGTCGGCGGCGGGGGATTGCTGCCGTGGGAGTTCGCGCGCGACGGCCAGGAGGTGCGCGTGCGGGCCAAGGGACAGCTCATCGTCAACGATGCGGACCTGTCGGGGGCCGCGGTGCGGGCCGGGGCCGGGCTCGGCTACATGCTGGAGGAGGACGTGGCCGCCGACATCGCGGCGGGCCGCCTCGTGCAGGTTCTGGCGGACTGGTGCACGCCCTTCCCCGGCTACCACCTCTACCATCCGAGCCGGCAGGCGACGCCGACGCTTCGCGCCCTGATCGACGCCCTGCGTCGGCCCGAAGCCTGACCGGCCGGGGTCCGGCGCGACGCGGGTGTCCTCGCGACCGCTTCGTCGCGATCTCGCCACAGGGCGCTCCGCCGGCCTTCCGGCCGCCGGAGCACGGGTCGGGCCGACGAGGTCCGGCCCGACCCGGACCGGACCGGGCGTCAGGCGCCGCCCACCCGGGCGGCCGCCCCGCGGTCCCCGTCACCCCCTCAGGCGCCGCCCCACTGCATGGTCAGGCCGCCGTCGACCACCAGGGTGTGGCCGGTGACGTAGTCGGCATCGTCCGAGGCGAGGTAGAGGATCGCCTTGGCGATCTCGTCGGGCTGGCCGGCCCGGTGCCACGGGATGCGCTCCAGGGACTGGGCGAGCTTGTCCGGGTTCTCGAAGCGGTCGGCGGTCATCGGCGTCTCGATCAGGCCGGGCGCCACGTTGTTGACGTTGATCCGATCCTCGGCGAGCTCCCGCGCCAGGCTGCGGCACAGCGAGCCGACGCCCGCCTTCGACATGCCGTAGGGGGCACTCTCCGGGGTGGGCAGGTGCTGGGCCACCGAGGAGACGATGACGATCTTGCCGCGCCCGCCCTGGGCCCGGCGGACCTTGATGAAGGCCCGGGCGCAGAAGACCGGGGCCATCAGGTTGACGCGCAGGATCTGCTCGAGCTTGCCATCGTCCATCTCGGCCACCGGCATGCCGCTCATCGCCTGGCCGGCATTGTTCACCAGGATGTCGAGCACGCCGAGATCCTGCGCGACCCGCGCGAAGGTCGCCGCCACCGAGGCCGGATCGCCGACATCGTTCTGGATCACGAGGCAGCGGCGGCCCGCTGCCTCGACCCGGCGCGCGGTCTCGCGGGCACCGTCCGCGTCGGTGTTGTAGGTGATCGCCACGTCGGCGCCCTGGCGGGCGAACAGCTCGGCCGTCGCCTGTCCGATTCCCGAATCCGCGCCCGTGATCAGCGCGCGTTTGCCTTCCAGCGTCATGTGAGCCCGTCTCCTCGCACCGTTCGAATCGATGCGGGGACAAGGGACCGGCGCCCGGCCCTGTTCCAGGCCGCGACGCCGGATCACGGGCGCCCGTGCGGGCGTGCGCCCCTCAGGTGACGACGCTCGGCGCGGCGCGGCCGGTGAGCGCGGCGATGTCGGCCAGCGCGTTGGCCACCGCCACCACCGGGGCCAGCACCTCCACCACCGGCAATTCGAGCCGGTCTGGGGCGGCTTCGTAGCGCTCGATATAGACCCGCAGGGTCGCCCCCGCCGTGCCGGTGCCGGAGAGGCGGTAGACCACCCGGGCGTCCTCCGCGAAGGTGACGCGCACGCCCTGCTGCTCGGTGACGGAGCCGTCGACGGGATCGACGTAGCGGAAGTCGTCCGCCGCCGCGACGGTGAGGCCGCCGAGCTTGCTGCCCGGCAGCGTGGCGAGCTTGGCCCGCAGGCCCTCCATCAGGCCCTTGGCGGCCCCGGCGTCGATCTCCTCGTAATCGTGCCGGGTGTAGTAGTCGCGCCCGAACGCGGCCCAGTGCCCCCGCACGACGTCCTGGGCCGGCTTGCCCGTGACCGCCAGGATGTTCAGCCAGATCAGCACGGCCCAGAGCCCGTCCTTCTCGCGGACGTGGTTCGAGCCGGTGCCGGCGCTCTCCTCGCCGCAGAGGGTGATGAGGCCGGCATCGAGCAGGTTGCCGAAGAACTTCCAGCCGGTGGGGGTCTCGTAGGCCGCGATGCCGAGCGACGCCGCCACCCGATCCAGAGCCCGGCTCGTCGGCATCGAGCGGGCGACGCCCGCGAGCCCCTGAGCGTAGCCGGGGGCGAGGTGGGCGTGGGCGGCCAGGATCGCCAGGCTGTCGCTCGGGGTCACGAACAGGCCGGGGGCCACGATCATGTTGCGGTCGCCGTCGCCGTCCGAGGCCGCGCCGAGGTTCGGCGCGTCGGCGCTCAGCATCAGCTCGTAGAGGTCGTGGGCGTGGACCGGGTTCGGGTCCGGGTGGTGGCCGCCGAAATCCTCCCGCGGCGTGCCGTTGAGGACGGTGCCCGGCTCGGCGCCGAACACGCCCTCCAGGATGGCGTGGGCGTAGGGGCCGGTGACCGCGCTCATGGCGTCGAAGCGCATGCGGAAGCCGCCGGCGAACAGGCGCGTGATCGCGTCGAAGTCGATGAGTTCGCGCATCAGCGCGAGGTAGTCGGCGACGGGGTCGATCACCGCGACGGTCATGTCGCCGATCCGGGTCTCGCCGATCGTGTCGAGGTCGAGGTCGGGCCCGGCGACGATCCGGTATTCGGTCAGCGCCTTGGTGCGCGCGTGGATCGCCGCCGTGACGCTTTCGGGGGCCGGGCCGCCATTGGCGGTGTTGAACTTGATGCCGAAATCGCCCTCGGGGCCACCCGGGTTGTGGCTCGCCGACAGGATGATGCCGCCGATGGCGCCGTGCTTGCGGATGACGCAGGAGGCGGCCGGGGTCGAGAGCAGGCCGCCCTGGCCCACCAGCACGCGGGCGAAGCCGTTGGCGGCGGCGATCCTCAGGGTGGTCTGGACCACCTGGCGGTTCAGGAAGCGCCCGTCGCCGCCGAGCACCAGGGTGGCGCCCGCCCGATCGGGAATGCAGTCGACGATCGCCTGGACGAAGTTCTCGACGTAATGCGCCTGCTGGAAGACCGGCACCTTCTTGCGCAGGCCGGACGTGCCCGGCTTCTGGTCGTCGTAGGGCGTCGTCGGGACGGTCGTTGCGGACATCGTTCAAGCACTCCTGAATCGCCGCGCTCAAGAACGCGGTTTGCCGCTGCGGGTCAATCGGCGCCGGCCCGCAGGGGAGCCGGCCTTCGGGGCAAGCTTCGCGCCGATGGGGGGCGACCACGCACGCTTCGGACAGCGTCGCGGACGGGGATGGTCTTCAGAGAGCGATGACAACGCCAGCGTTCCCGAAGCACATCCGCCTTGCCGCGTCGCGGATTCCATGCTTCCTGGATCTCGGCCAGGTGGGTGAGTGTCGAGCCAGGATCCCCGCAAGGATTCGTACGTCCGGTTCAAATCCGGACCCCGGCCTCCATCCTGAACGACCAGCCCCCTCGCGGCGCGTCTTCGAGGTTCGCCCTCCCCCCAAGGGCGGACGACCGGGCCTGAACGCCGGCCGCCGCAACGCCCCTTGCCGACGTCGCCTTTCGCAGCCGCGTCCCGACGCTGCGCGCCGGGATGAATCCCGGTCCTGAGACGTGTTGCCCTGGGAACGATCCCAAACGGTCAAGATTTGTCCTTCACGAATTCGCGTGTGAGGACCGTGCATGGAATGCCCCCAGGATGTCAGCCTGCGCGCTGACGGGTCGAGCGCGACCGAGGTCCGCCCGGAGGCCGACGACATCCTGCTGGCGCCCCTCGCCGACATCCCGCGCATCAACCTGCGCGAGGCGGGCGAGCCCTGGGACAAGCGTCGCCACGCCGGCAAGGCCCTGCGCGAGGCGGTGCCGCACGCCGCCCACGCGGCCTGGACGCCGCCCGCCCACCGGCCCGACCCCGTCGCGCTGATCGAGGCGGCGCATGAGGGGCGCCAGGCGCACCTCATCCCGCTCCGGGTCGCCCGCATGGCGAGCTCGCCCTTCGCCTTCCTGCGCGGGGCCGCCCACGTCATGGCCTGGGACCTCGCCCACACCCCGCGCAGCGGCATCGCGGTGGTGATGAACGGCGACGCGCACCTGGCCAATTTCGGCCTGTTCGGCACGCCCCAGCGCGACATCGTCCTCGACCTCAACGACTTCGACGAGGTCACGATCGGCCCCTGGGAATGGGACCTGAAGCGCCTCGCCGCCAGCATCGAGGTGGCGGCGCGCACCGACGGGGTCGCCAAGGCCGAGCGCCGCGAGGCCGCCCTCGCGGCGGTGGCGGGCTACCAGCACACCATGACCGAGCTGGCGCCGCAGGGGCCCCTCGACGTCTGGCACCAGGCGGCCCGGGCCGACCAGCTCGACTTCGCCGGGCTCACCATCGACACCCATTCCGAGGCGGTCATCGCCAAGGCGGTGGAGAAGGCGCGCAAGAAGCACAACAAGAGCCTGCTCGCCCGGGTCGGCGAGCGCCGCACCGACGGCGGCTGGCGCTTCAAGGCGGCCCCCCCGATCCTCACGAGCGTCGATGCCGAGACCCGCGAGGCGGTGATCGGCGGGCTGGAGCACTATGCCGAGACCCTGCCGCGCGAGCGCCGGTTCATGCTCAGCCGCTACCACGTGGTGGACGTCGCCCACCGGGTCGTCGGGGTCGGCAGCGTCGGCACCCGCGCCTACGTCGCGCTCCTGTGCGGGAATTCCGACCAGGACGTCCTCTTCCTCCAGGTCAAGGAGGCGGTGACGCCGGCCCATGCCCCCTACCTCGCGGGCATGCCGGACGCCTACGGCGACCACGAGGGCGAGCGGGTGATCTACGGCCAGCGCCTGCTCCAGGCGGTGGGCGACCCGCTGCTGGGCTGGACCACCATCGAGGGCCGGCCGTTCTACGTGCGCCAGATGAAGAACATGAAGGGTGACATTCCCGTGGCCGGCCTCACCGGCCAGCCGCTGATCTACTTCTCCTGGGCCTACGGCGCCCTGCTGGCGCGGGCGCATGCCCGCACCGGGGATGCGGCGGCCATCGCGGGCTATTGCGGCCGCGACCGCCAGTGCGACCTGCGCGAGGCCTTGGCCGACTGGGCCCTGGCCTACGGCGACCAGAACGAGGCCGACTTCGCCGCCTTCCAGGCCGCCATCGCGCAGGGCCGCCTGGAGGCGGCGCCCGACCCGGAGATGTGATCCACAGGCCTGCGACAAACTGGGGACGGCGGGCGAAAGAACGGAGCCCGGACCCTTCGTCCGCGTTTCCCGAGTCCTCTTCTCGAGCCGGGCAGCGCACACCCCAGATGGCAAAACGCAGGACCGCGTCGTCTTCCGCTTCGACCGCGACTGCCGAGGGATCGGCCGAGCAAATGGCCGGGGGATCGGCCAAGGAAACGGGCAAGAAAACGGCCAAGAAACCGGTCGAGCGGCCGACCAAGACCTCGCCCCAGGGGCCGCGTGCCAAGGCGGCGCCGAAACCCGCCTCCCGCAAGGCCTCGGGGACACCGGCCGAGACGGTTTCCGAAGCCGCATCCGGCAAGGGGGCCGGCAAGGAATCTGGGAAGGGGACCGGTGCGGGCCGTCCGGCCGCGGCGCCGGCGCAGGCCGCCCCGGCCGGCCCCGAGATCGTGGCGCCCCTGGTGCCCACCGGTGCCCTGGCGGTCGCCCTCCTGGACCTGACGCGGACCGGCAAGCCCCTGATCCACATGGCCCGCGAGAGCCACCGGCTCGACGTCATCGCCAAGATCCTGCGCGCCCTGTCGCCCGAGCGCAGCGTCGCGATCTACCCCGAATGGGACTGCCTGCCCTACGACAGGGCGTCGCCCTCGCGCGGGGTGATGGGCGCGCGCACCGGCGTGCTGCGCTGGCTCACCGACACCGCGGCCCTGCCCGACATCGTCCTCACCACCGCCCCCGCCCTGATCCAGCGCGTGCCCCCGGCCGAGACCTGGGCGCAGGCGCGCCTGGAGGTCCGGGTCGGCGACGCCCTCGATCCCTCCGCCGTCTCCGCCTTCCTGCAGCGGCTGGGCTACATCCTCGACGACCGGGTCGACGAGCCCGGCGAGGTCGCGGTCTGGGGCCGGACCGTGGACGTCTTCCCGGCCGCCGCCGACCGCCCCTGCCGCATCGAGTACGAGGAGGGCCGGGTCACCGCGATCCGCTCCTACGATCCGGTCTCGCAGCGCTCGCTGGCTGATGCCGACCTGCTCGTCATCGACCCCGCCACGGAGATCCTCCTGCCCGAGGGCTCGGAGAGCCGGCTCGCGCCCTTTACCGGCCAGGAACATGGCCTCGCCCGGTTCTACCCGTCCCTCGTCACGGTCCTCGATCAGGTGCCCGACGCGCGCCTCGTGGTCGAGGACGGAGCGGAGGAGCGGGCACAGGCCTTCTTCGAGCAGATCGCGGAAGGCCGCGAGGCCGCGGCCCGGTCCCGGCGCGGCGGGGCCGAGGATGGCGGCCTCTATCTCAGCCCCGCGGATTGGGCGGCCCAGCTCGCGGCGCGCCGGGTCGCCGAGGCCGAGGCGGAGGGCGCCGAGGATCTCACCATGCCGGCCTTCGTGCGCAAGGCCCGGCCGAACACGGCCCTGGCCGAGACCCTGCGCGAGCGCCTGAAGGCGGGCGACCGCATCCTCCTCACGGGACCGGCCGAGCCCCTGGCGCGCCTCGTCCGCATCGCCGAACGGGCGCTGGGCCGCAAGGCCCGGACGGTCCGGGCCTGGGCCGAGGCCGTCGCGGCCAAGCCCGGCGCGCTCCTCAGCCTGGAGGCCCCGATCGAGGCCGGTTTCCGGGTGCCGGACCAGGGCCTGGCGGTGGTCGCCGCCGCCGACCTCTTCGGCGCCCGTGCCGCCACCGTGGCGGCCGGGGGCCCGAGCGCCATCCTGCCCATCGGCGAGGTCGAGCTGCGCATCGGCGACGTCGCCGTGGACCGCGACAACGGGCTCTGCGTGTTCGAGGGCCTGGAGGCGGTGAGCACCGGCGAGGGCGGGAGCGAGGACGCCCTGCGCCTGCGCTTTGCCGGCGACGGCATCCTGATGGTGCCGGTCTCGCAGGCCGACCGGATCTGGCGCTACGGCTCCGAGGTGGAGGCCGTGACCCTCGACAAGCTGGAGGGCGGAAGCTGGGGACGCCGCCGCCTCGAGGCGGAGGCCTGCATGGCCCGGGCCGCCCGGGTGATGCTGGCGGACGCCGAGAAGCGCCGGACGATCCGGGCGCCGGTCCTGGTGCCGCGGGAGCGCGAGATGGAGCGCTTCGCCGCCGGCTTCGGCTTCGCCCTGACCGCCGACCAGGCGGCGGCGGTGAGCGGCGTGATGGCGGACCTGGCCTCCGGCCGGCCGATGGACCGCCTCGTCTGCGGCGATGTCGGCTTCGGCAAGACCGAGGTCGCCCTGCGGGCCGCCGCCGCGGCGGTGTTCGCCGGCAAGCAGGTGGCGATCGTCGCCCCGACCACGGTGCTGGCGCGCCAGCACGTGCAGACCTTCACCCGGCGCTTCGCCCGCTTCGGCCTCGAGGTCGCCCACCTCTCCCGCCTCGTCTCGGCCGCGGAGGCCAAGCGGGTGAAGGCGGGGCTGGCCGACGGCACGATCCGCCTCGTGGTCGGCACGCACTGCCTCGCGGCCAAGGGCGTGGGCTTCGCCGATCTCGGCCTGATGGTCATCGACGAGGAGCAGCGCTTCGGCGCCAAGATCAAGCAGGGGCTGCGGGAGGCGGCGGGGGACGGCCACGTGCTCACGCTCACCGCGACCCCGATCCCCCGCACCCTGCAGAGCGCGCTGGTGGGACTCCAGAGCCTCAGCGTCATCGCCACGCCGCCCTCCGTGCGCCAGCCCATCCGCACCGTGATCGGGCCCTTCGAGGACGAGGCGATGCGGGACGCCCTCACGCGCGAGCACCGGCGCGGCGGCCAGAGCTTCGTGGTCTGCCCGCGCATCGAGGACATCGCCCCCATGGCGGCGCGCCTCGCCAAGCTGGTGCCGGATCTGCAGACCCGGGTGGCCCATGGCGGGCTCAACGCCGCCGAGATGGACGACGTGATGGTGCGCTTCGCCGACGGCGAGGGCGACGTGCTGCTCGCCACCAGCATCATCGAGAGCGGGCTCGACGTGCCGCGCGCCAACACCATGCTGGTCTGGGATGCCGAGCGCTTCGGCCTGTCGCAGCTGCACCAGCTACGCGGCCGGGTCGGGCGCGGCCAGCGCCGCGGCGTGGTCTACCTGCTGAGCCGCCCCGACCGGCCGCTGACGCCCGCCACGGAAAAGCGCCTGCGGACGCTGGAGGCCCTCGACCGCCTGGGCGCGGGCTTCGCCATCAGCGCCCGGGACCTCGACCTGCGCGGGGCGGGCGACCTCGTCGGCGAGAACCAGGCCGGCCACGTCAAGCTCATCGGGCTCGGGCTCTACCAGCACCTGCTGCACCTGGCCCTGCGCGCCGCCAAGGGCGAGCCCGCCGAGGACTGGAACCCGGAGATCCGGCTGGGCCTGTCGGGCGCCGTGCCGGCCGACTACGTGCCCGAGCCGGAGGTGCGGCTCAGCCTCTACACCCGCACCCTGCGCCTCGCGAACCCGGAGGAGGTGGAGGCCCTGCGCAGCGAGGTGGTCGACCGCTTCGGCCCGCCGCCCGCCGCCTTCGAGGACCTGATCGCCCTGGCCCGGCTCCGGGTCGGCTGCCTCGGGCTCGGCATCCACCGCCTCAGCGGCGGACCGCAGGGGCTGGCCGCCGACCTGCGGCCGAACGCGCCGCCCCTGCCGGTGCCCGCCCACGCCCATATCGTGCGCAAGGACAACCGGGTGCTCCTGCGCCAGGGCAGCGACGACCCGGCGACGCGCGGGCGCCTCGCCGCCGCCTTCCTGGAGCGCCTGGCGGCGCAGGGCGAGCGCCCGGCGCCCGCCCTCGCGGCGGCGGCCTGACGGGCCGCCGCACGAGGCCGTGAGGCACGGAACGGCCGGCGGCGGGGCCGATTGACGAGGGCGAGGGGGCGCCCAGCGGCGCCCCCGGACGCCAGACGCGACCCGATGCCCGAGACCCGCTGCCCATGACCGACCTGTCCCGCCGAAGCCTCCTGGCCGCCACCGCCGCCGGGGGCTCCCTCCTCACCGTGGCCGGCGCGCAGGCTCCGCCCGCGGCACCCGGGGCGCAGAGCCCGATCCGGGGCAAGGACGGCGCCTCGATCCTGGGGCCCCGCAACCCGGCCCGGGAGGCGCAGGACCCCTTCACCCTGCGCCCGCCCCGGACCGACCACGGCACGATGCCGAACCTGAAATGGTCCTTCGCCGACAGCCACATGCGCCTCGAGGAGGGGGGCTGGGCCCGGCAGACGACGATCCGCGAACTGCCGGTGTCGAAGGCGATGGCGGGGGTGAACATGCGGCTCGGCGCCGGGGTGGTGCGCGAGATGCACTGGCACAAGGAGGCCGAGTGGGCCTACATGCTGAAGGGCCGGGCCCGGATCACCGCGGTGGACGCGCAGGGGCGGACCTTCGCGGACGATGTCGGCGCGGGCGACCTCTGGTACTTCCCCTCGGGCATCCCGCACGCGATCCAGGGCCTGTCCGCCGACGGCGTCGACGGCTGCGAGTTCCTGCTGGTCTTCGACGATGGCGGGTTCTCGGAGGATTCCACCTTCCTCCTGACCGACTGGATGGCGCATACGCCGAGGGACATCCTGGCCAAGAATTTCAGCCTGCCGGAGAGCGCCTTCGCGGGCATGCCGGAGAAGGAACTCTACATCTTCCCGGGGCCGATGCCCGGCCCCCTCGACGCGGACCGGATGGGCGGCAGCGGCCCGGTGCCGGAGCCCTTCAGCCACCGGATGCTGGCCCAGGCCCCCCTCAGCCTGCAGGGCGGCACCGTGCGCATCACCGATTCCTCGGTGTTCAAGGCCTCGAAGACCATCGCGGCCGCCCTGGTGGAGCTGGAGCCCGGAGCCATTCGCGAGCTGCACTGGCACCCGAACGGCGACGAGTGGCAGTTCTACATCGCGGGCCAGGGCCGCATGACGGTGTTCGGCTCGGAATCGAAGGCCCGCACCTTCGACTACCAGGCCGGCGACGTCGGCTACGTCCCCTTCGCCATGGGCCACTACATCGAGAACACCGGCCCGACGCCCCTGACCTTCCTGGAGATGTTCCGCAGCCCGACCTACGCGGACATCTCCCTGCGCCAGTGGCTCGCCCTCACCCCGCACGCCCTGGTGGCGGCGCACACCCACCTCAATCCGGCGGATCTCGACCGCCTGCCGGCGGTCAAGGCGCCGGTGCTGCCGGGCTGAGCCGCCTCAACTCCCGGGCTTCCTCACCGCCGCGGCGACGTCCACGGGCTTCGGCAGCAGGCCGAGGCGGTGGAAGGTGTCGGCGACCCGCTGCTGGTCGGCGGTGGTCTCGGCGTTCAGCGGCGTGACCCCGTAGGTGAGGCGGCGCAGGGCCACCGTGAGAATCGGCGCCGGGATGCCGACGGAGGGGGCGAGTTCGGCCGCCACCGCGTCGGTGTTGTCCTTGGCCCAGGCGTCGATCGCGCCGATGGCGGCGAGCGTCGCGTCGAGGGCCGGGCCGTGCGCGGCGGCGAAGGCGCGGGTCGAGAGGTAGAACTGGCGGTTCGGCACGAGGCCGGTGCCGTCGGCGAGAATGCGACCGCCGGTGCTGCGCTCGCCCGAGGCAAGGTAGGGGTCCCAGATCGCCCAGGCGTCCACGGCGCCCCGCGCGAAGGCGGCGGCCCCGTCGGCCGGCGCCAGGAAGGTCGGCGTCACCGCCTCGTAGGGCACCCCCGCCTGCTCCAGGGCCCGGACCAGGAAGTAATGGACGTTCGAGCCCTTGTTCAGGGCGATCTTCTTGCCGCGCAGGTCCGCGACCGTGCGGATCGGGCCGTCCTGGGCCACCAGGATCGCCTCGCCCTTGGGGGCTGCGGGCTCGTGGCCGACATAGAGCAGGTCCGGGTTGGCGGCCTGGGCGAAGATCGGGGGGGCCTCGCCGGCCGAGCCGAGATCGACGGCCCCGGCATTCAGCGCCTCCATCAGGGGCGGCCCCGAGGGAAACTCGGCCCAGGTGACGCGGTAGCCGAGCGGCTTCAGGCGCTGCTCCAGCAGGCCCTTGCCCTTGAGCAGCACCAGGGTGCCGTATTTCTGGTAGCCGATGCGGATCACCTTCTCGTCCGCGCGGGCGTGCAGGACGCCGAAGGTCAGCACGGCCAGGGCGGCGAGCAGGATCCCGGCGCGGCGGGTGCCGTCGGAGCGGAGCGCGAGCGCGCGGGTGGCGGCGGGCATGGGACTGTCCTCTGGGCTGGGGGTGGGGTGGAGCGCCGGCAAGGCTCTCTCCCCGCCTGCGGCGACCGGATTTCCACATGTCGGCACGACGCGGCCCTCCTCCCCCTCGTGGGGAGGAGTGGGAGGTGGGGGTGGCTCCGCCAGCCTCGGCCGGCTGAGGGTCACCCGCCCCCCACTCCTCACCTCTCCCACAAGGGGGAGAGGGACGCGCCGAGTTTGCAGAGGCGGATGCGTGAATACGGTAGCCGCCTGCGGGGCGAGGAGCGCGGACACCGCGTCGTGCCCGCGATGAGCGGCGGCGACGCCGAGGAGGCGCCTTCGACGTCAGCGCCTCAATGGGCCGCGATGCGCCGGCTCGGGACGATGTCGTTGGCGATGACCTCGCCGAACGGGCCGTTGTTGCGGGCGTTCGTGGGCGCGACGCCGGTGGTGGCGCGCAAGGGCAGCTTGGGGAAGACCAGCTCGGCGAAGCGGTAGGCCTCCTCCAAGTGCGGGTAGCCCGACAGGATGAAGCGGTCGATCCCGAGGTCGATGTACTCCTTCATCCGGTCGGCGACCTGATCGGCCGAGCCGACCAGGGCGGTGCCGGCGCCGCCGCGCACCAGGCCGACGCCGGCCCAGAGGTTCGGCGAGACCTCGAGCTTGGTGCGGTCGCCCCCGTGCAGGGCCATCATCCGGCTCTGGCCGACGGAATCCTGGCGCTTCAGGGTGGCCTGCGCCTTGGCGATGGTCGCGTCGTCGAGGCGCGAGATCAGGCTCTCGGCCGCGGCCCAGGCCTCGCCCTCCGTCTCCCGCACGATGACGTGCAGGCGGATGCCGTAGGAGAAGGATTTTCCTTTCCGGTCGGCCGCTTCGCGGGCCTTGGCGATCTTCTCGGCGACGCCCGCCGGGGGCTCGCCCCAGGTGAGGTAGACCTCGCAATGCTCGGCCGCGACCTCGATGCCGGCCGGCGACGAGCCGCCGAAGTAGAGCGGCGGATAGGGCGTCTGCACCGGCGGGAAGATCACCCGGCCCTCCTCCACCCGGAGGTGCTTGCCTGCGTAGCTGACCGTCTCGCCGGCCATCAGCCCGCGCCAGATGTGCAGGAACTCGTCCGTCACGACGTAGCGCTCGTCATGGTCGAGGAAGACGCCGTCGCCGCGCAGCTCCACCGGGTCGCCGCCCGTGACGACGTTGATGAGCAGGCGCCCGTCCGAGATCCGGTCGAGGGTCGCGGCCATGCGGGCGGCCATGGACGGCTCCTGCAGGCCGGGGCGCACGGCCACGAGGAAGCGCAGCCGCTTCGTCAGGGGCGCCAGCGCCGAGGCCACCACCCAGGAATCCTCGCAGGAGCGCCCGGTGGGCAGGAGCACGCCGTAATAGCCGAGCTCGTCCGCGGCCTGGGCGATCTGGCGCAGATAGGCGAGCGAGACGTCGCGGGCGCCCTCCTGGGCGCCGAGGTAGCGGCCGTCGCCGTGGGTCGGGAGGAACCAGAGAACGTCGGTCTGACCGGTCATGGGAAATCTTTCTTGGACGGGGAGGCGGCGCTCAGGACGGCGCGCGCTCGGACAACAGGTGGTCGAGGATGCGGCCTTCCAGGGCCGCGAGGTCGGCATCGCCCCGCCGGCGCGGGCGCGGCACGTCCACGGCGACGTCGAGGGCGATGCGGCCGGCCTCCACCACGAGGATGCGGTCGGCCATCGCCACGGCCTCGGCGACGTCGTGGGTGACGAGGATCGCGGTGAAGCCCTGCGCCCGCCAGATCCGCTCGATCATCGCCTGCATGTCGATGCGGGTCAGGGCGTCGAGGGCGCCCAGGGGCTCGTCGAGGGCGAGCAGCCCCGGGCGGCTGACGAGGGCGCGGGCGAGCGCCACCCGCTGGCGCTGGCCGCCCGACAGGGTCGCGGGCCAGTTGCCGGCCTTCTCGGAGAGGCCGACCTCGGCCAGCGCCGCTTGCGCCCTGGCGCGGCGCTCGGCCTTGCGGCCGCCCTCGCCGAGGCCCACCGCCACGTTGTCCACGACCCGGGCCCAGGGCAGCAGGCGCGGCTCCTGGAACATGATGCGCTTCGGGGGCGTGCGCACGGCGCCCGACTCGAGGGCGATGCGGCCGGCGCTCGGCTGCTCCAGGCCGAGGATCAGGCGCAGCAGGGTGCTCTTGCCGCAGCCCGAGCGCCCGACCACGGCCACGAACTGCCCGGCCGGGATGTGCAGGTCGAGGCCCTCGATCACCGTGTGACCGTCGAAGTCCTTCCGCAGGTCGCGCAGGGTGACGCCGATGCCCGTGGCGGATGGCGCGGGCGCGGTCCGGGCCGGCGCCTTCGGGGCGGCGACCGGGCGGGGGTTCGGATCGCGGATCGGGGAATCCTCGGGGACGCGGAGGGCGGTGGCGAGCATGGGACGGACCGTCGAAGGGGAGATGAGGATTTCGGGAGGAGAGCCGCCGCCGCGTCACGCGTTCCGGTAGGCCGGGTTCCAGGCCAGGAACCGGCGCTCCAGCAGGCGGGTGACCGCGTCGGCGGCCTTGCCGAGGCCGGCATAGATCACGATCGCCAGCACCACGACGTCCACCAGCATGAACTCGCGGGCCTGCATCGCCATGTAGCCGAGTCCCGAGGAGGCCGAGATCGTCTCGGCCACGATGAGCGTCAGCCACATGATGCCCAGCGCGTAGCGCAGGCCCACGAAGATCGAGGGCAGCGCGCCGGGCAGGACCACGCGGGTGAAGAGCGTGGTGGGCGACATGCCGTAGACCCGGCCCATCTCCACGAGCTGCGGGTCCACCGAGCGGATGCCGTGCAGGGTGTTGGCGTAGACGGGGAAGAACACCCCGATCGCCACGAGGAAGAGCTTGGCCTCCTCGTCGATGCCGAACCACAGGATCACCAGGGGGATCAGCGACAGGTGCGGGATGTTGCGGATCATCTGCAGCGTCGTGTCGGTGAGGCGCTCGGACAGGCGCGACAGGCCGTTGGCGAGGCCGAGGGCGAAGCCGATGCCGCCGCCGATGAGGAAGCCGACGGCCGCCCGGGCGAAGCTGATCGAGAGGTTGGTCCAGAGCTCGCCGCTGCGCGCCGCCTCCCAGCCCGCCGCGACGACCCCCGAGGGGGCCGGCATGAACCGGGTGGAGACGAGGCCCGTCGAGGCGGCGACCTGCCAGCCGAGCAGGATCACGGCGGGCACGAGCCAGGGCGTCAGGCGCTCGAGGGTGCGGGTGGTGAGGGACGGGGTCATTCTGCGGTCAGCCCTTGCTCGCCGGGGGAGCCGGCGGCGTCCACACGGCATCGCGGACGCGGATGGGGTTGGCGATCAGGCCCAGGGCCTGGAAGCGGTCGGCCACGCGCTGCTGGCCGGCGATGACCGCCTCGGTGAGCGGCGCGATGACGTAGACGCTGCGGTCGACGGCGCGCTGCGTCGCGTCGAGGGGCACGCCGGTGCCCTTCGACAGCAGGGCGGCCACCTCCGGGCGATGCGCCTCGCACCAGGCGGCCACCTCGGCGAGAGCGCCGACCGCCGCCTGGACCACGGGGGCGTTGCCTTGCGTGAAGTCCCGGTTGCCCAGGAAGAAGTTGGTGGGCTTCTCGATCTCGGCGGCACTGGCCAGGATGCGGGTGCCGGGCTGGCGCTCGGCGATGGCGAAGTACGGGTCCCAGATCGCCCAGGCGTCCACGGCGCCCCGCGCGAAGGCCGCCGCCGCATCCGCCGGCGCCAGGGTCACGGGCTCGATGTCCGTGTAGGCCAGCCCCGCCTTCTCCAGGGCGCGGACGACGAGGTAGTGGGCGCTCGATCCCTTGGCGAAGGCGACGCGCTTGCCCTTGAGGTCGGCGAGCGTCCCGAGGGGCGACCCCTGCGGCACCAGGATCGCCTCGCCGGAGCCGCCGGCATCCTGGGCCGCGACGTACAGGAGGGAATTGCCGGCGGCCTGGGCGAAGACCGGGGGTGGCGCGCCGGTCTGGCCGAAATCGATGGCGCCGACGCCGAGGGCCTCGAGGACGGGGGGCCCGAACGAGAACTCGGTCCAGCGCACGGACACGCCCAGCGGCTTCAGCGCCCGCTCGATGGCGCCCTGCTGCTTGGCGACGACGAGGATGCCGTTCTTCTGGTAGCCGATCCGGAAGGTGCCGGCCTCCCCGGCCCGGGACGGGGCGGGCAGGCTCGCCGCCAGGGCGCCGGCGAGGAGGGTGCGTCGGGAGAGCATCGGCGGGGCGCCTTCAGCCGGCGCTGGCGAAGGCGGCGACCGGGGCCTCCGGCGCGGCGATCCGGGCGGCCCGGGCCTGGAGCAGGTCCGCGAGCTGGCTCGCGGCGTCGGCGATGCGGGCCTTCACGCCGTCGTCGACGAGGACGCCGTCGCGAAAATCCGCGTCGGAGCCGTAGACCGCGCTCGGGATGGTGTGGGCGCTGAAGAACCCGAAGAGCGGGCGTAAGGAATGCTCGACCACGAGCGCGTGGCGCGGGCCGCCGCCGGTGGCCGAGAGGATCACGGGCTTGCCCACGAGGGCGGCCGGGTCGACGAAGTCGAACAGGTGCTTGAACAGGCCCGTATAGGCACCCTTGTAGACCGGCGAGCCGACGATGAGCGCGTCGGCGCCCTCGATGGCCTCGACGATGCGGCGGGCCGGCAGCGGCAGCAGGTCCCGCGACCAGGCGGCCCCGAGGCCCGTGCCGGCATCCACCATGTCGAACAGGCGGATCTCGGCCCGCAGGTGCGTGCCCACCGCCTCGGCGAGGGACTCGGCCAGCGCCCGGGTCTTCGAGGGGCGCTGGAGATTGGCGGTGAAGCCGACGATGCGGGGCAGCGACATAGGGTGACTTTCGTGGACGCCAAAGATCTCCAGACGTGACGGCGCCATCGCTCAAGACGAGCGCTGGCCAACTCTGGACATTCGAGAGATCTGTGCTCTGTGAACCGGGCTCAGCCACGGGTTTTCCGTGACGTCGTTCTGACGAAAACGTGCCCGTTGCACGCACGAGAATCAATGAAACGTTCTTTTGAATGCGTGCCACGGCGGAGAGGATCTCTCCGGACTGCGCGCCCCCGGGAGATGATCCCGTTCGACAGGCATTATCGTGCCGAGAATTTCGTCATAGCGAGACTTTCACCGCCGGACGGCGTCGGGCCTCGTCCACGCGGGACGGCGCCCGGGATCGCGTCTCAGACGACGGCGTCGTCGAGCACGCCCTGCAGCACGACCCGGCGGAACGCCGCCAGGAGGTCGGCATCGAGCTTGGGCACCATGCCCTGCATCAGGGCATGGGCCTCCCCGTGGGGCAGCGGATCGCGATAGGGGCGCCGCTCGGTCAGGGCCGAGTGGATGTCGCAGATGGTGACGAGGCGCACGAGATCGGGGATCGCCGCCCCCGCGAGGCCGTCGGGATAGCCGCTGCCGTCGAGCATCTCGTGGTGCGAGCGCACCACGGCGAGGGTCGCGGCGTCGAATCCGCCCTGGGCGGCGAGGAGGTCGGCGCCGACGGCCGGATGGGTGCGCATCACCGCCATCTCCTCCGCGGTGAGGCGGCCGGGCTTGTTCAGGATCGCCAGGGGGATCTTCGCCTTGCCGACATCGTGCAGGAGGGCGGCCTGGGCCAGGCGCTTCTGGTCGGCGCGGGCGAGTCGCAGGCCGGCCCCGAACGCGGCGGCGTAGCCGGCGACGCTGAGGGAGTGCTGGTAGAGCTGCTGGTCGTGGCTCTGGATGACGTCGAGCCAGGTGCGGATGCCGGAATCGGAGACGGCCGCCAGGATCAGCTCCGTGCCGGCATCGACCCCCTCCGCGCTCACGGGACGGCCGGCCTCGGCCGCCTCGAAGGCGCCCGCCACCAGGCCGACGGCGGCCCGCGCCCGCTCGGCGATGTCCCGGACCTTCCGGATGGGGGCGGCGACGGCGCTCCGGCGGGCGGCCTGCCAGGCGTCCACGAGGGCGAAGAGGGTGGCGAGGACCGCCGTGCGGGGTGCATCCGCCGGCAGGGTGCGGGTGGCGACGGCGGCTCGGCCGCGCGCGGCGGGGGGCCGGTTGGTGAGCTCCAGGCTCGCGATCCGGGCGCCGTGGAGCCGGACGATCCAGGCGGCGGCGAGGCGCGCGTCGCCGGTGATGTCGACCACGGCGACGAGGGGCAGCACCGCCGGCAGGGCCTCGCGGGGCTCGATGCAGCGGCAGGCGAGCACGTTCTCGACGGCGCGGCAGAGCAGGGCCGCCAGTTGCGGCCTGTCCGAAACGATGAGAACGGAATTGTCCTGGGTCACGAGCGGGTCCGTCAACCTGGTGCGCGGTCCGGCTTCCGAGCCCGACCCTCAACATTTGACACGAAATCATTATCGAACAATTCACGACAAAGCATCAGGCAGTCGTGGTGCCCCGTCTACGTGGTCTCCGCGAATGAGCGACGGGTGTCAGTGCCTGAGACATCCCGTTTCGGCACAGGTCAGGCGGCGCAGGCGCGCCGAGAGCTTGTCAACCTCTCGATGCGAGCGCCGCCGGCGGGGGTCCGTGCGGGTGGATGCGCCGGCGACGACGGGCGGCACGGGAGCCGGCGCACCACGCCGCCGCCGGGCGGCGCCCCCGCACGACGCTCCCCGCCGGGACGGCCGCACGGCGTGTGGGCCGGCAGCCATCGGCGGTCGTGGACTTTTGCGGCGCGGTCGCGCACCTCGTGCCCGCCCGACTCGGATGCGGGCGGCGGGCGGCGATGACGGAGAACGGGCGATGAACCGGCGTGAGGCGGTGGCGGCGGCCCTGGCGCAGGCGGCGCCGCGCCTGCCCGATTTCGAGACCGAGGCGGTGATCGACCGCGCCCTGGCGAGCCCGGGCCTGCGCAACGCGCGCCCGGACAACGCGGCCTGGCTCGCCCTCGTGGCCTATGCCCGTCACGTCTTCACCGAATACGACGACCTTCTCGCGGAGGGCTACGACCGCGACAGCGCCCGCCACTTCGTCCTCGACGACCTCAACGCCGCCCTCGCCGCCTGGGGCTCGCGCCGCCGGGTTTCGGAAGAGGAGGACGAAGCCCCGTGAGCCCGATCACGGTCGCGTGGGCTCCGGTGCTGGGTTGCATCCGGACGGGTTGCACCGCGCCGGCGCGAACGGCATCGTCCCGCCGCGCCGGCCCATCCGTCCGGGCCGGGCCAAGGGGAGGGAACCCATCGTCATGAAGATCAGCGCACGCAACGTCCTCAAGGGCAAGGTCGTCTCGGTCGAGAAGGGGGCCACCACGGCCCATGTGAAGATCGAGATCGCCGGCGGCCAGCTGGTCACCGCCTCGATCACCAACGAATCCGTCGACAGCCTGAAGCTGACCGTGGGCGGCGAGGCCTATGCCGTGGTGAAGTCGTCCGACGTCCTGGTGGCGGTGGATTGAGGACGATGCGCCGGCTCGCCGCGATCGCGCTCTCCGCCGCTCTCCTGGCGCCGTCCGCCGGCCGGGGGCAGGCGCAGCCCGCCGGCGAGACCGGCGCGTCGCCGCCCGCGGACCCGGCGGCCTGCACGCAGTTCGACTGGTCGCTCCTGCGCGAGCAGGCCTGGTTCTCGGCCGCGAGCCTGCCGCGGGTGGAATCCGGCGGCACCCTGCCGGCTGCGATGCCGGCCGCGATCCTCGCCCTGAAGCCGCAGGAGGCGGTCGCCCCGCCCGTCGCGCCCTCGCGGGCGCCGAAGCCCGGCTCCTATGGCGGCGTGCTGCACCTCGCGGCGCCCCTGGCCCCCGGCGCCTACCAGGTCACCCTGTCGGACCGGGCCTGGATCGACGTGAGCCAGGACGACCGGACCACGCGGCCCCCGACCGCCAGCACGATGCGCCCCGGCTGCCCGATGCTCGCCAAGAGCGTGCGGTTCCAGCTCGGCACCGCGCCGATCACCCTCCTGATCAGCGGGGCGCCCGCCGACACGATCCGGATCGCCGTGGCGCCGGTGGAATAGGGCGGCACCGCGGACCCTCGACGGGGCGATCCCCGATGGACTAGCGTGGGCGTGAACCGCGAACCTTCGCCTCAGACGATCCTCGGCGCCCCGCCCGGCGGGGACGCGATCCCGGGAGCCCTCCGCTGACCCTTCGCCTCCGCCTCGCGACGTTCCTGCTCCTCGGCTCCTGTCTCGGCCTGCCCGCTGCGGCCCAGGACCGGGGTAGCGTCAACCCGAAGCCCCTGCCGCCGCTCGCCAACCCGGACGCGCCGGACACGCCGGCCAAAGCCCTGTTCGGCCGCGCCACCACCCCGGCCCCCGGCCCCGCCCAGGCCTACGGCTCCTATGCCAAGGGCTGCTTCTCGGGCGGCGAGGCGCTGGCCGTGGACGGGCCGACCTGGCAGGTGATGCGCCTGTCGCGCAACCGGACGTGGGGTACCCCGCCCCTCGTCGACTTCCTGGAGCGCCTGGCCGCCAAGGCGCCTCGCATCGGCTGGAACGGCCTCCTCGTCGGCGACATGTCCCAGCCGCGCGGCGGGCCGATGCTGACCGGCCACGCCTCGCACCAGCTCGGCCTCGACGCCGACATCTGGCTGACCCCGATGCCGGACCACCGCATGAGCCGGGTCGAGCGCGAGGAGACCTCCGCCACCAACGTGGTCCGCCCCGACCGCCTCGACATCGACCCGCAGGTCTGGACCCCCGAGCACCTCAAGCTGATCCGGATGACGGCGCAGGAGCGCGAGGTGGCGCGCATCTTCGTCAACCCGGCGATCAAGAAGGCCCTGTGCCGCGAGGCCGGCGGCGACCGCGCCTGGCTCTCGAAGGTGCGGCCGATGTACGGGCACAACTACCACTACCACATCCGCCTCGCCTGTCCGGCGGGCCAGGACCAGTGCGGCGACCAGGCCCCGCCGCCCTCCGGCGACGGCTGCGGCGAGGAGCTGGCCTACTGGTTCAGCGACGCGATCATGAACCCGAAGCCCGCGACGAAGCCGCCGCGCCCGAAGCCGCCGATGACGATGGCGGCCCTTCCCACCGCCTGCCGGGCGGTGCTGAAGGCGCGCTGAGGACCTCTCCCGCCGCCCCCCACCGCGGGGGCGGCCAGCCGGACGACAGGACACCGATGGGCGAACGGATCACGATCACGGCCGGCGACGGCACGCAGGCGGTCATCGACGCCGACGGGGCCGAGCCCGTCTCCTGGCAGGTGGGCGGCCGCGACTATCTCTGGAGCGGCGACCCCGCGCACTGGAACCGGCACGCGCCGTGGCTTTTCCCGGTGGTCGGCGCCTCCACCGACGGCACGGTCCATGTGGGCGACGCGGCCTACCCGATGCCGCAGCACGGCTTTGCCCGCGACCTGCCCTTCACGGTGATCGAGCGGTCCGGCGACAGCGTGAGCCTGCGCCTCACCGACAGCGCCGAGACGCGGGCGCACTACCCCTATGCCTTCCGCTTGGACATCACCGCCCGGGTCGGCCCCGGCCTGCTCGACCTCGAGATCTGGATCGAGAACACCGACACGGTGCCCCTGCCCTACGGGCTCGGCTTCCACCCGGCCTTCCCCTGGCCCTTCGCCGGCGGCGCCCGCGCGGCCGGGGGCGGCTACGCCGTCCGGTTCGAGCACCCGGAGCGCCCCTTCGCCCCCGAGGTCGGAGCGGGCGGCCTCCTCCTGCGCGACGAGCGGCCGATCCCCCTGGAGGGCGACACCCTGCCTCTCGATCCGGCGCTGTTCACCGAGGCCCTGGTCTTCCGGGATGCGGCGAGCAGCTGGATGCGCTTCACAGGCCCCGACGGCGCGGCGATCCGCCTGGCGGTGTCGGACTTCCCCCACCTCGCGGTCTGGACCAAGCCGACGGCCCCCTTCCTCTCGCTGGAATGCTGGACCGGCCATGCCGACTGGGACGGTTTCGCGGGCGACCTCACGGGCCGGGATTCGCAGCGCCTGCTGGCCCCGGGCGGACGGGCGCGCCACGGGGTGACCCTGTCGTTCGAGCGGGAGAGCCGGGCATGACGGAGACCGTCTTGGCCGCCACGTCCTCGGGGGAGGCTTTCTCGGCGGAGGCCTGGACGCGCAACGCGGCGGCCTACGAGGCCATCCGCACCATGCCGTTCAACGCCGAGCTCGCCGCCGGCACCCTCGGGCAGGCGCGCTTCATCCACTACATCGTGCAGGACGCGCACTACCTCGTGGGCTTCGGCCGGGCCCTGGCGCTGGCCGCCGCCAAGGCGCCGAACCCCGACCGGATGGTGCAGTTCGCCCGGGCGGCCGAGACCGCCATCGTGGTGGAGCGCTCGCTCCACGGCGGCTTCTTCCGCGATTACGGCATCGACGCCGAGACCTTCGCGCAGACCCCGCTCTCGCCGCCCTGCGACCACTACGTCTCCTACCTCGTCGCCACCGCCTATGCGGAGCCCTACGAGGTGGTGCTCGGCGCGCTGCTGCCCTGCTTCTGGATCTATGCCGAGATCGGCCGGGACATCTTTTCCCGGGCGCGGGCCGACAATCCGTACCGCGCCTGGATCGACACCTATGCGGGCGAGGACTTCGCGCAGGCGGTCGCCGCCATGATCGCGGCCACCGACGAGGCGGCCCGGGGCGCCTCGCCGGAGGTCCGGGCCCGGATGCACCGCGCCTACACCCAGGCCACCCGCCTCGAATACCTGTTCTGGGACGGAGCCTATCGCGGAGCGGCCTGGCCGGTCTGAGGCGAGGGGCTTCGCCCCATCAAACGGCCTGGAGCCGGGGTCCCCGAGCCTGGGCAGCCGGACGGGTCCGGTCGCGGAACCGGTCCCGGGCGGCGCGGGCCGCCTGCTCGACGCTGCGGTAGACCGTGCCGTCGAGGGGGGCGAAGGCGCGGCTCGACGCGAAGAAGCGCACGCCCCCGGGCTCCGGAACGGCGATCCCGGCGGTGATCTCGCCGATCTCGATGACCCGCGGCGGGGCGGGCTCGGCATGGAGGCGGTTGCGGGCGCGCTCCGCCCGGTGATCCACGAGGCTGGGGGCCGCGTGCAGGCGATTCAGCGCCCGCTCGGCCTCGATCTGAAGATGCGGCATGACAAGGACTCCGGTGGCCGGCGCGGGGCCGGCGCGAGACGAACGGTGGGACGCGAGGGGATGGTCAGCGTCGACAACGGCCGTGTTGGGACCGGAGACGCGGGGCATCGCCCCGCGGGAAGCATGCGTTGCAGACAGTCACGGCAAGTCATCCTTTCCGAGAAGGACCACGAGGCGCGAGCGCATCGCGGTGCTTTAGCGTTTGATGACGCGGCGCAAGCTACACACTTCAAATCACCGCGGCGCGGCGACACCTCCAGGCATCGCCGAACGTCTTGAAGATGCTCATCCCGTTGCGTTTCGTCAACGGATCGATCTTCCGAATGCAGCACAGTCGTTAGCAGAAACGGCCCCGCTCGGCCTCCGGCGCGCGTGCTTCCTTCGCAGACCCGATCAAGCGGCGGCGATGACGCCGGCGAGGTCCCGGTAGTCGCGGAAGATCCGGGCCGCACCGGCCCGGGTCAGGTCCGCGGCCGCCGGGTCGTGGGTCCAGTGCCCGCCGCCGCTGAAGCCGACGACGCGCATGCCGGCGGCGCGGGCCGCCGTGACGCCGGGCACGCTGTCCTCGATGACGAGGCAGGCCGCGGGGGCGACCCCCATCGCGGCGGCGGCGTGGAGGAACAGGTCGGGCGCCGGCTTGCCCCGCGCCACCAGGGTCGAGGAGAAGATCCGCCCCTCGAACAGCGGGAGCAGCCCCGTCAGCCCCAGGGAGTGACGCAGGCGCACGGGGTCGCTGCTGGAGGCGACGCAGGAGGGCAGCCCGAGGGCGGCGACCGCTGCGGCGACGCCCGCGACCGCCCGGAGCTCCCTGTCGAAGGCGCGCAGCGTGTCCGCCTTCACGGCGTCGACGAAGCCCTCGGGCTCCGCGATTCCGTAATCCTGGGCGATGTGGCCCATGATCGAGACCATCGAGGTGCCGGCGAAGCGCGCCCGCACGGTCTCGACGTCGATGGGCACGCCGATGCGGTTGAGGCCGGCGGTGAGGCGCGCCAGGCTGATCGGCTCGCTGTCCACGAGCACCCCGTCGCAATCGAAGATCACCAGCGCGAGGGGTGGGGCCGTCGCGCCGGGCGCGGGCACCGGATGGAGGAGCGTGGAGGCGTCGCGCATGGGGTTCGGTCGGGTCTCGGGTTGCGGATGGGCCCCGCGCCGCGCGGCCCCGTGCCCCGCATATGGCGCGATCGCGATCCCGCGCAAACCGCGACGCCCGGCCGAGCCACCGGTGGCTTGCGCCCGTCGGCGCGCCCTCCTACTCAGCCTGAAGGGCCGGCGCGGATGCCGGCGGGTGCGATCGGGTGCGATGGTCCGTTTCCTCAGCCGCTTCCTCGGCCTCGTCTTCCTGGCGGCGGGCTTCGTCTGCCTCGTCTACGACGGTGCCCGCTCCGTCGCGAACAACACCCCGCGCCTCACCAGCGTCAGCGACCTCGCCTTCACCCTGTTCAAGGACCGGGCGAACGCTCTCCAGGGCACGGTGGAGAGCGTCGCCCCCTGGCTCTGGAAGATCCTGGTCCTGCCCCTGACCCTGGCGCCCGCCGCCCTGATCGGGCTCGTGATCGGGGCCGTCCTGCTCTGGCTCGGACAGCCGGCGCGGGAGCGGATCGGCTTCCTCAGCGGTCCGTGAGGGCCGGTCGCGGCGGCGACCGCCGGACCGGGTGCCATTTCGCACGCGCTGCCGCCCGCCGCCTTCGCGCCATCCGGCCGAGGTGCCATAATCCCGTGCGGTCCCCATCGTAGATGAACGGGATCATCGGGGCGCGGCGCCGTTCACGTCCGATCGTCCCGACGCCTCGCCACCTGTCAGGGATCCGTCGCTCCTCATGCCCCGCATCGTCGCCGCCTCCACCCTGGCCCTCCTCCTCGGCGCCGCGCCGGTCCTGGCGCAGCCGTCCCCGGGCGCGCCCCAGCGCAACATCGCGCCCACCGGGGTGACCAAGCCGCCGGGCCGCGCGGAGGCGGGCAAGGCCCCCTATACCCGCGCCTCCACCGAGGCGGACATGGCCAAGGCCCAGCGCGCCTCGGCCGCCCGCGACAAGGCCTGGGACACCAAGATGCGCACCACCATGGGCTCGATCTGCAAGGGCTGCTGAGGCTTAGGCCGCCGGACCGCGCGCCGGTCAGGGCCCCGTGATCCGCCTGGAAGGCGTCAGCAAGCGGTTCCCCGGGGCCGAACGCCCCGCCGTCGACGCCCTCGACCTCGCCGTCGCCGAGGGCAGCGTCTGCGCCCTGATCGGCCCGTCCGGCTGCGGCAAGTCCACGACCCTTCGGATGGTCAACCGGCTGGTGGAGCCGGATGCCGGCCGCGTCCGCGTCGCCGGCACGGATGTGACGCGGACCGATCCCGTCGCCCTGCGCCGGCGCATCGGCTACGTGCTCCAGGGCGTCGGCCTGTTTCCCCACCGCAGCGTCGCCGACAACATCGGCACCGTGCCGGGCCTGCTCGGCTGGCCCCGTGCCCGGATCGCCGAGCGGGTCGACGCGATGCTCGACCTCGTCGGCCTCGACCCGGCGCAGTACCGGGCGCGCCGCCCGCACGCGCTTTCCGGCGGCCAGCGCCAGCGCGTGGGCGTCGCCCGGGCGCTGGCCGCCGATCCCCCGGTGCTCCTCATGGACGAGCCCTTCGGCGCGGTGGACCCCGTCGCCCGCGACCGCCTGCAGGCCGAGATCGGCGCCATCCTGCGGCGCCTCGGCAAGACGGTGCTCCTCGTCACCCACGACATCGACGAGGCGATGCGGATGGGCGACCGCGTCGTGCTGATGCGGGACGGCCGCATTGTCCAGGCCGATGCGCCCGAACGCCTCCTGGCCGCGCCGGCCGACGCCTTCGTCGCGGGTTTCGTCGGGCAGGACCGGGCCTTGCGCCGCCTCGCCCTGATCGCCGCCGGGAGCCTGGCGAGCCCCGGCGCCCTGCCGGAGGCCCCCACGATCGCGGCCGGGGCGTCCCTGCGGGAGGCCCTGTCACTCCTGCTCGCCACCGGTGCCGACGGTCTCAACCTCACCGGCGACGGACCGCCGGTCCACCTCACCCTGGCGGCGATCCGGGCCGAGGCGGCCCGGGCGGTGGCGTAGGGCCTGACCGGTCCCCTACTTGCACTCCTCGCGGGCGCGCTTCATCGCGTCGCCGAACCCCGCCAGGGCGTACTCGTCGCTGGTGGGATTGCCGCGCAGCGAGGTGGTCTTGACCTGCAGCTTCGGGGTGCGCCCCATCTCGGTGACCACCCGGGTCTCCTCCGCCGGGTTCTGGAGCCAGGCGTTGTTGTCCTTGGTGACGAGGCCGTAGCGGGTGGCGCCGAGGATCAGGGTCGGGTCGGTGGGCGCCGGGCCGGCATTGGCCTTGGCCTGGCTGTTCGCGGGCTTGGCCGGGAAGCCCAGCATCACCGCGACCTCGTTGGCCACGTTCTCGGCCTTGCGCACGGTGACGAAGAGGTAGGCCGTGTCGCGCCTCAGGGTCTTGGGCGAGCGCGTCTGCGGCTGGGCGATGGCGTAGCAGACGCGGGTCTTGCCCTGGCCGCTCGCGAAGACGTTCCAGTCGCCGAAGATCGCCACCGGGGTGGCCTGCTGCATGCCGGGGGCCGTCACGGCGGCCTTCGCGGCGCGCTCGCGCCCCCGGCGGGACTTCCGGCGGCCCGGGGCCTCCGCCTCCTCGGGGGCGGCCTCCTGTGTCTGGGCCTGGGCCTGGCTCTGGGCCCGGGCCGGGCCGGCCGCGAAGGGATGGGGGGCGCCGACCAGGGCGGCGGGACCGGACAGGACCAGGATGGCGGCCCCGAGCCGGAGGCCGCGTCGCAGAACAGGAACCATGGAAGACCCTTCGGGACGTCGCCGGACCGGGAGCCCGGCCGACCGTCCGGATGTGCGACGCCGCGCGGCGCCGGTTTCAGGATTGCGTGTCCCGCCCCGATTAGGCGGCGTGGGGCTCGGCGGCGAACACGCCCGGCAGCGCCGCCATCACGCTCGCGAGGGCGGGTGCGGCCAGCGTCGACAGGGTGGGGGACTCCGCGGGGTCCGGGCCCGTCGCCTCGAAGGCCGCGAGCCTCTGCACCCGCGGCAGCGCGCGGGGCTCCGGATCGTTGTAGGGCGTGTTGTAGCACTTGCGCACCGAGGCCCAGAAGGCGGCCCGGTCGGCCTCGGGCAGGCGGCTCAGGGCGGCGTCGATCAGCGCCGTGGCTTCGGCCGCGAGGGCGGGGACGTCATCCGGCGCGATCCGGCTTTCAGCGGGCATGAGCAGATCTCCGAGGGGCTCGGGACAGGGTCCTACACAGCATCACATAGCTGAGCCGTGAACGCACCTGCCCCGAGTCCGGTTCTTTTCGGGTCAGTCCAAATCGGTTCGATCCCTCCGGGATGGCGGATGGGGGCTTCGGTCGAGCGCCGCGCAGGCTTGCCGAGAGGGGCACCGCTCCGATGACGCGGCGTCCGCATCAGTCCTGCCCGAGGGCCGCGAGCCAGCGGTTCGCCTGCGACCGCACGTTGTCCGGCGCGGTGCCGCCGTAGCTGGTCCGGCTCGTGACCGAGTTCTCGACCCCGAGCACGGCGTAGACCGCCTGCGTGATCCGGGGCTCGGCGGCCTGCATCTCGGCCAGGGTGAGTGCCTCCAGCCCGACGTTGCGGGCGGAGGCCGCGCCGACGAGGCGACCGGTGACGTGGTGGGCCTCGCGGAACGGCAGGCCGAGCTCGCGCACCAGCCAGTCGGCGAGGTCGGTCGCGGTGGCGTAGCCGGAGCCGGCGGCGCGGGCCAGCACCGGGGCGTTGGGTTCGAGGTCGCGCACCATGCCGGTCATGGCGGCGAGGCACAGCGAGAGGGCCTGGAGGGCGTCGAAGGTGCCCTCCTTGTCCTCCTGCATGTCCTTCGAATAGGCGAGCGGCAGGCCCTTCATCACGATGAGCAGGCCCGTGAGCGCGCCGATGACCCGGCCGGCCTTGGCCCGCACCAGCTCCGCCGCGTCCGGGTTGCGCTTCTGCGGCATGATCGACGAGCCGGTGGTGTAGCCGTCGGAGAGCTTCACGAAGTTGAACTGGGCCGAGGTCCAGACCACCAGCTCCTCGGCGAAACGCGACAGGTGGACGGCGCAGATCGAGGCAGCGGCGAGGGATTCCAGGGCGAAGTCGCGATCGGCCACCGAGTCGAGGGAGTTCGCCGTCGGCCGGTCGAAGCCGAGCGCCGCGGCCGTGGCGTGCCGGTCGATGGGGAAGGAGGTGCCGGCGAGCGCCGCGGCGCCGAGGGGGCACTCGTTCAGGCGCGCACGGGCATCGCGGAAGCGGCCCCGGTCGCGGGCCAGCATCTCCACGTAGGCGAGGCAATGGTGCCCGAAGGTGACGGGCTGGGCCGATTGCAGGTGGGTGAAGCCCGGCATCACCGTGCCGGCATGGGCCAGCGCCTTCTCGGCCAGGGCCTTCTGCAGGCCGGCGGCCTGGGCGTCGAGGCTGTCGAGGGTGTCGCGCACCCACAGCTTCATGTCGGTGGCGACCTGGTCGTTGCGCGAGCGCGCGGTGTGCAGGCGCCCGGCCGCCGGGCCGACGATCTCGGTGAGCCGGCTCTCGACGGACATGTGGATGTCCTCGAGCTCGCGCTTGAAGACGAAGCCGCCCGCCTCGATTTCGTCGCGCACGGCCTTGAGGCCGTCCTCGATCGCAGCCACATCGGCGGAGGGGAGGATTCCCGCCTGTCCCAGCATCGCCACATGCGCCAGCGAGCCGCGGATGTCCTGGGGCGCGAGGCGCTTGTCGAACCCGATGGAGGCGTTGATCTCCTCCATGATCTCGGCGGGGCCGCTCGCGAAGCGCCCGCCCCACATCCGGTTGCTCATGTTTTCAAACGTCCTTCCAGCCGCCCTGCCCGTCCGCCCCCGGACGCAACGATGATGCCCGGCCGCAGATCTGCGCTGATCGCCGGGGCCGTCCTCGTCGCCGCACTCGGTGCGGGGCTTGCCGTATACGGGACGGGCTCGACCGGCGGCAACTCCGCCGGCCCCTGCGCGGGCTCGGTCGCGGCGGCCGCCCGCATCGCCCCCCTGGCCCGGGGCGCCGTCGCCGCCCTCCAGGTCGCGACCGTGCCGGTGCCCGCGCCGGCCCTAGCCTTCAAGGGGCCGGAGGGAACCGACGCCACCCTCGACGGCGTGCAGGGCCTGCGCCTCGTGAACCTGTGGGCGACCTGGTGCGCGCCCTGCAAGGCCGAGATGCCGGCCCTCGACCGGCTCCAGGGCCGGCTCGGCGGGCCGGATTTCAGCGTCGTGGCGATCAACGTCGACACCCGCAACCTCGCGGCGCCGCCCGCCTGGCTCAAGCAGAACGGCATCGCGCGGCTGGCCTACTATGCCGATCCCGGCGGCCGGGTCCTGCCGGCGATCCAGAAGGCCACCGGCTCCCTCGGCCTGCCCACCACCCTCCTGGTCGACGGCGCCGGCTGCACCCTCGGGGTGATGAAGGGACCGGCCGAGTGGGACAGCGCCGACGGCGTCACGCTGATCGAGGCCGCCCTCGGGCGATCCTGAATCTGACGCGGTGGGAGAGCGCGGAGGCCCCGGCCGCATCACGCCCGGATTGCCGCCAGGACGGGACACCCACCGGACGGTCGTGTTCGGTCACGGCCAGGCAGGTAAACCTTTTCGCCAATCTTGACACGCAAAGCCCCCAGTCGTCACGCAGTTCCGTCGCGACCATGATCGATCGCCATCGAGCGATGCGAATGTCTCTGCGCCTGTTCTCAGACGGAGGCCTGTCCATCATGTCACGACATGGGGCTTTCTGTTCGCGGCCGTTCTGGCCGCGCCCCTTGCGCAGGCTGCCGAACTGCCGCGCAGCGGCACCGACAGCTACTCCACGACCCACCTCACCTCCGCCTTCGTCACCATGAAGCTCGGCGAGCAGACCGTGACGACCGACGACAGCGCCGGAATCACCCGCAACGAGGCCGGCGGACCAATGTTCAACAACATGGGCACGCGCTGCCTCGGGATGCGCGAGGTCGGCGGCGGCGAGGCGCTCAACCACGGGTCCTGCATCGACAGCGACGCCGATGGCGACCAGATCTTCTCCACCGACGAAGCCAAGGGCGCCAAGGGCACGCACGTCTTCGTCGGGGGAACGGGCAAATACGCCGGGATGTCGGGGACGGCGGATTACACGAGCCAGTCGGTGAAGAGCCCGGACGGTCGCGGAATGACGCTGGTCATTCATCAGTCGAACTGGACGCTATCGCCCTGACTATTCAATCACGGGCGATGACAGATGACGATCATTCGCGACGAACATCGTCCCTCGACATGAAGACCCGTGGGAATTTTTAACGCCTGTCGCGAATGATGCGGGGACTCCCCTCCAGTCGGGCTCCTCGCCGCATGTCCCTTCGCGCCCTGTCGATCCGCACCAAGCTGTTCCTCGGCTTCGGCCTCGTCTTCGGTCTCGTGGCGGTGATCGGCGGGTCGGCCCTGATGCAGCTGCGCGCCGTCAACGGAGTGGCGCGGGAGATGCGCGACGAGCGCCTCCCGACCGTGCAGCTCCTGGGCAAGCTCCAGGTCCTGGTCCTGCGCCAGCGGGTGAATGGCGGCCGCCTGATCACCGCCGACACGCCGGCGGCCCGCACCGACGTCTCGGCCACCCTGGCCAAGCGCGAGGCCGAGATGCGCGCCGCGCAGGCCGCCTACGCCGGCCTGCCGGCCCAGCCGGAGTCGCAGGCCCTCTACCGGACGTTCGAGACGGAATGGACCGCCTACCGGACCCTGCAGGAGGGGATCGTCGCCCAGGCGCAGGCCGGAGATCTCGCCGGCGCCCAGCGCACCTACAACACCGACATGTCGACGCGCATCAACGCCGTCCTCGGCGCCCTGCAGAAGCTCGTCGAGCTGGAAGAGGGCAGCGCCCGCGCCAGCGGCGCCCGCGCCCAGGACACCTACGACACCGCCCTGCTGACCACCGCGATCCTCGTGGGCCTCGGACTGCTGATCGCGGCCGGTGCCGCCCTCGCCCTCGCCCTCGGGGTCAGCCGCCCCCTGCAGCGGATGACCGAGGCGATGCGGCGGCTCGCGACCGGCGACACGGCGGTCGCCGTGCCGGGCGCCGAGCGGGGGGACGAGATCGGCGCGATGGCGGGCGCCGTCCAGGTCTTCAAGGACAACATCCTGCGCACCCGCGCCCTGGAGGCCGAGACCGCGGCGGCCCGGGCCGGGGCCGAGGCCCTGCGCCGGGAGACCCTGCGCAGCCTGGCCGATCAGTTCGAGGCCGCGGTGGGGGGCGTCGTGGCGCAGGTCGGCACGGCCGCCGCACAGTTGCAGGACACGGCCCGCAGCATGTCGGCCAATGCCAGCGAGACGGCGCAGCGCTCCGTTTCCGTGGCCGCCGCCGCCGACCAGGCCTCGGCGAACGTCACCACGGTGGCGGCCGCCGCCGAGGAGCTCGGCTCCTCCGTCGACGAGATCGGCCGGCAGGTCCAGGGCTCGGCCCAGCTCTCCCGCGAGGCGGTGACGGAGGCCGGGCAGACCGCCACCTTCGTGCGCGACCTGAGCGAGGCGGCCCAGCGCATCGGCGACGTGGTGGCGATGATCTCGACCATCGCGGGCCAGACCAACCTGCTGGCGCTGAACGCGACGATCGAGGCGGCTCGCGCCGGCGAGGCGGGCCGGGGCTTTGCGGTGGTGGCGGCGGAGGTCAAGGAGCTCGCCAACCAGACGGCGCGGGCCACGGACGAGATCACCGGCCAGATCGCCCGCATCCAGGGCTCGACGGGCCAGGCGGTGGAGGCGATCGGCGCCATCACGGGGCGCATCCGCGAGATCAGCGACGTCGCGGCCTCGATCGCGGCCGCGGTGGAGGAGCAGGGCGCGGCGACCCAGGAGATCGTGCGCAACGTGGCCCAGGCCTCCATCGGCACCGGCGAGGTCACGCAGAACGTCTCGGGCGTCGCGGGCGCCGCCGAGGAGACCGGCGCGGCCGCCGCCCAGGTGCTGGCCTCGGCCTCGGCGCTGTCGCGCCAGTCCGAGCATCTCGGCGGCCAGGTCTCGCACTTCCTGGCCACCATCCGGGCGGCCTGACAGCCGCAATCCGGGCGGCCCCGCCCTCAGAGCAGGGCGTCCAGGCTCTCGATCACCCGCTCGGGGGGCTGATCGGCATATTCGTCCGGCAGCCCCCTGCGGTTGACCCAGACGGGGCGGAAGCCGAAGGCGGCCGCCCCGGCCACGTCCCAGCGGTTCGAGGAGCCGAACAGCACGGCCTCGGGCCCGACTCCGAAGCGGTCCGTGGCGATGCGATAGGCGGCCGGGGCGGTCTTGAAGGTTCGCGCGGACTCCACCGAGAGCACCGCGTCGAGGTGGTCCGCCAGCCCCGCCGAGCCCACCGCCCGCTCCAGCATCGCCGCGTCGCCGTTGGAGAGGATCGCGGTCCGCCATCCCGCCGCGCGCAGGGCGCGGAGCGTGCCCGGCACCTCCGGATAGGCGTCGAGGTCGCGATAGGCGTCGAGGAGCCGGGGCCGTAGCGCCCGGTCCACCTCCGGGTATCGGGCGAGGGCGTAGTCCAGGGCCTGCTCGGTCAGTCCCCAGAACGGGGCGTGGCACCCCATCAGGCCGCGCACCCAGGAATATTCGAGCTGCTTGGCGCGCCAGGTCTCGGACAGGGCGGCCGCGTCCGGCCCGATCGCGTCCGCGTGGCGCGACACCGCCGCGTGGACGTCGAACAGGGTGCCGTAGGCGTCGAAGACGGCGATGCGGGGGGATTCGGTCATGCGGGCTCCTCTGTCGCATCCGGTCGAGCGCCGCGCCGGCGCGGCGGTTCCCTCGCCTGCGAGCGAGCGGAGGCGGGATCAGGCGCGCCGCAGGCGAAGCCCGAACAGGCGCAGCGTCCCCAACAACAGCACGGCGTAGACCAGCGTTCCGGCGATCCCGAGCAGGCCCAGCACCGCCATCTCGCGCAGGCGCGGCAGGGCCGGCACCAGGGCATCGGCCAGGGGCAGGCCGTAATGGGCGGTGGCCGCGAGGGCGATGCAGGCCACCACCACCCCGACGCCGGTGACCCCGAGGGTGCGGCCCGGGGCCATCCAGCCGCGGCGCCAGGCGAGGGCCACGAGGAGGCCGAGGTTGACCCACTGGCCGATGGCCGTGGCCATCGCGAGGCCGGTCACGCCGTAGGGACCGGTGAGCACCACCTTCAGGGCGACGTTGACGGCGATGGCGGTCAGCGAGGCGATGAGCGGGGTCATCGTGTCCTGCCGGGCGTAGAAGCTCGGGAGCGCGCTGCGCAGGAGCACCACGGCCGGCAGGGCGAGCCCGTAGGCGGCGAGCACCGAGGCCGCGCGGGCGGCATCCTCCGCCCCGAAGGCGCCGCGCTGGAACAGGGCCGTCATGATCAGGACCGGCAGGGTGAGGAACGCCACCGTGAAGGGCGCCGAGAGGGCGAGGGAAAAGCCCGCGGCGCGGTTCTGCGCCGCATGCGCGCCGGCGACGTCGCCGCCGGCGATGCGCCGGCTCATCTCCGGCAGGAGCACCGTGCCGGCCGCGATGGCGATGACCCCGAAGGGCAGCTGGTAGAGCCGGTCGGCGTAGTACAGGGCCGAGACCGCACCGGTCGGCAGGAAGCTCGCCAGGATCGTGTCGGCGAAGGAGGCGATCTGGAACCCGGCCGAGCCGATCACCGCCGGCCCCAGCACCTTGAAGAAGCGCCACATGGCCGGGTCGCGCAGGGTCGGTGTCGTCAGGGTCGGGGCGATGCCCGCCCGCCGGCAATCCCACCACACCAGGGCGAATTGCAGCACGCCCGACACCGTCACGCCCCAGGCGGCAGCGTAGGCGGCGTTGGGGAAGAGCGACGCCGAGGCCAGGGCGGCGAGCATCGACAGGTTCAGGAGGACCGGCGCACCGGCCGCCACGGCGAAGCGCCGATGGGCGTTGAGGAGGCCGGAGAACAGGGTCACCAGCGTCATGAACAGGAGGTAGGGGAAGGTGATCCGGGTCAGCGAGACGGCGAGCGCGAACCGCTCCGGGTCCTCCGAGAAACCGGGCGCCAGGGCCCGCACGACCCAGGGCATCGCCGGCATGGCGAGGGCCAGGAAGCCGATCTGCACCAGCAGCATCAGGGTGAAGATGCGGTCGGCGAAGCGCCGGGCCGCGCCCGTCTCCGGGTCGGCCTTCTCGGTCTCCGACAGGCTGGCGTAGCTCGGCACGAAGGCGGTGTTGAAGGCGCCTTCGCCGAAGATCGCCCGGAAGTGGTTCGGCAGGCGGAACGCCACCACGAAGGCGTCGGCCACCGGCCCGGCTCCCAGGATCGCGGCCATCACCACGTCGCGGGCGAACCCGGTGACGCGCGAAACCAGCGTCCAGCCGCCGACGGAGAGGATGCTGCGGATCATGGGGGACTGCCGGGACGCGGGGCGGGGAGAGTCGGGCGAGCCCTAGACCATGCCGGCGCGCCCGGCGCAAACGCGGAACCGTTCAACGGTCACGCGCCTTGCGCCGCGCACGGACGGCCCGCGGTCGGTGTTCGCCCGACCGCGCCGGTCCGCCCCGGCGCAGCAGGCCCTCTCGCCTTGGACCAGACACTCGCCCAGGACACCTCGCCGTCATTCCGGGTCGTCGGAGACGAGCCCGGACTCCAGAGCCGCCGCCCGTGCGAAATCTCGCACCACCTGCGTTTCCGGATCCCGGCTTCCGCGACGCGGCTCCGGAATGACGGCGGGCCGCCGGAGAATTCCGGTCAGCCGGTCTCCGTCAGCGACGGCCCTGTCCTTCGCGAGACGGCGCCTGTCCCCAGCCTCGTGGCGAGGCCGTAGGATCGTGGGGCCTTACGCGGTGGCCTCACCGTACATCTTTTCCACGTGCTCCCAGTTCACCAGGTTCTCGATGAACGCCTTGAGGTAGTCGGGGCGGCGATTGCGGTAGTCGATGTAGTAGGAGTGCTCCCAGACGTCGACGCCGAGGATCGGCTTGGCGCCGTGCACGAGCGGGTTCTCGCCGTTCGGGGTCTTCATGATGGCGAGCTTGCCGTCCTTGACCGCGAGCCAGGCCCAGCCGGAGCCGAACTGACCGACGCCGGCCTGGATGAAGTCGGCCTTGAACTTCTCGAAGCCGCCGAGATCCTCGTCGATCTTCTTGGCGAGCGCACCCGGGGCGGCGCCGCCGCCGTTGGGCTTCATCCACTGCCAGAAATGGATGTGGTTGTAGTGCTGGCCGGCATTGTTGAAGAGCGGCTGGTTGTTGCCGTAGGCCGAGGTCAGGACCTCCTCGACGCTCTTGCCTTCCAGGCCCGTGCCCTCGAGCAGCTTGTTGCCCGTGTCGACATAGGCCTTGTGGTGCTTGTCGTGGTGAAACTCGAGGGTTTCCTTCGACATGTAGGGGCCGAGCGCGTCGTAGGCGTAGGGCAGTTCGGGCAAGGTGAAGGTCATGGGCAACTCTCCGTCTCGTGAGACATCGGACACGATCAGGCGCGCGATCCGCGCGCGATCCTCGCACCAACGCGCCGTTACGTAAGTCGATGCCCGGATGAAGTCGATGCCCGGGTGGCGTCCACGCCCGGGCGGAGACGATGCCCGGACGGCGGCGATCCGCGGGGGCCTGCCCGGGGCGTGGCTGCGCCCGGCGTGCGAGTGTGCGTTTTGCAAATGCCCCCCAGGCCTTTAGTGTGCGCGCCGCACCTGAAGGTGCAGGCGTTTGTCGAGACATCCATGAATATCGCGCTGTTCGCGCTGGCCGCCGTCATGATCGTCGGCGGAATCGTATCCGTCATCCAGGGTTTCCCCTTCGTCCGGCTGGAGAGCGGTCTCGCCATGACCATCGCGGGCGCCACCACGGCGTCGGCCGGGGCCGTGGTGCTGGGACTGGCGGTCGTGGCGGGCCGCCTGCGCGGCCTGGAGCGCGCCTTCCGCGAGGCGCGTCCGGCGACCCCGTCCTTCCCCCCGGCCGAGACCGGGCTCGCCCCCGGCGGCGCAGCAGACCCGAGCGCCGCCCAGCGGGCCCGGCCGAGCCTCGCCGCCACCGCCGCGAGCCTGGGTGCCGGTCTGGGCGCCGGCGCGGGCTTGGGAGGCGCCGCCTCCACTCGCCCCGGCCTGGAACCGACCTTCTTCGACCCCGCGCCGCCATCCCCGGAGCCCTCGGCCGCCGAACCTCTGCTGCCGAACCTGCTGCCGGCGGACGCGCCCCACGATCGTCCGGAGCCGCACATCCCGGAGCCGCGCATCGCCGACGCCGCACCGGATCCCGAGACCCGGGCGACGGAGAACGACCTGTTCGACGGCCCCGCTCCCGCGCCGGCACCCGAGCCGGCGCCCGAGAGCGCCCCTCGCTTCAAGGAGGCCGAGGCGGAGCCCCGTCGCGCGCCCGACCCCGTTCCCCCGCATCCGTCCGCCATCGAGACGGCCGAGTTCGTGGGCGTTCCCGAGGACAAGCCCGAACCGTCCCCGGAGGCGCCGGCCGCCGAGTCCACGCCCCCCGTCGCGGAGGAACCGCAGGTCGTCGGCACCTATGCCTCGGGAGGGAACACCTACGTGATGTATTCCACCGGCGTGATCGAGGCGGACACGCCGCGGGGCCGCTTCACCTTCGGCTCCCTCGACGAACTCAAGGCCTTCGTCGAGGCGGGCGGGGAGACCGACAGCCGCGGCGCGGCCTGATCGCAGCCCTCCTTCGCGGGAGCGCCCTCAGGCCAGCGGATTCAGCGCCGCGTTGCGGACCGGCAGGGGCGCCCGCATCGTCAGGGTGAACCCCTCCGGCGGGTAGTTCATGGAGACCTCGGCCCGCACCTGGGCCGTCAGCACCCGCTGGAGCAGGCGCGAGCCGAAGCCCTGCCGCTTCGGCGGTGCGACCGGTGGGCCGCCGCTCTCGACCCAGGTGAAGTGCAGGGTCCCGGCCGGACCGCCGGGCTCGAGCGCCCAGGTGATCGCCACCCGGCCGTCCCGGGTGGACAGGGCCCCGTACTTGGCGGCGTTCGTGGTCAGTTCGTGGATCGCCATGCCGATCGGCACCGCGACCTCGGACGCCATGTCGACGGGGGGGCCGGAGAGCTGGATGCGGGCGTCCCGCTCCTCCGCACCGTTCAGGGATCCTTCCGCATAGGGCTTCAACTCGTTGGCGAGCAGGGTGCGCAGGGACGCCGTCTGCCAGGTGTCCTCGGTGAGGACCGAGTGGGTGTGGGCCAGCGACATGATCCGGCCGACGAAGGCCTCGTAGAAGCTCTCGATGCTGGAGGCGGTGCGGGCGGTCGATCCGACGATGGCCTGGACCGTGGCCAGGGTGTTCTTCACCCGGTGGTGCAGCTCGCGGATCAGGAGCGTCTGGCGCTCCTCGGCGAGCCGGCGCTCGGTCACGTCGGCCACGACCCCGATCAGGCGGCGCGGCAGGCGGTTGGGCGCGTCGCGCTCGAAGCGCCCGGCGAAGTCGAGGGTGCGCCACGCCCCGTCGCTGAGGCGGCGGATGCGAGCCGAGACCGCCAGGGTGGTGTCCTCGCGCAGGGCCTGCGTGATCGCGGCGCGGAAGGCCGGGCGGTCGTCGGGATGCAGCACGGTCTCGAGGAATTCGCGCTTGCCCAGGGCGCCGTCGGCGGCGCTGCGCCCGAAGATCGCGAACATGCGCTCGTTCTCCCAGATCGCCTGGTCGTCGAGCATGTGCCATTCGAAGATCCCGAGGGCCGCCAGGGAGGTGGCGATGCGCAGGCGCTGCTCGCCGTCCCGCAGGGCGTTGCGGGCCTCCACGTGGGTGGTCACGTCCTCGACCACGCCGACGAGGGTCGCGGGTCGATCGGCGCCCTCCCCCGCCGGGATGGCCTGCCCCCGGACCCCGACATCGATCGCGGTGCCGTCCGGCGCCCGGCGCAGGCGGCATTCGAAGGTGAAGGGCGCGCCGTCCCGCAAGGATGCGCGGACCTGGGCCCGGATGCGGGCGACCTCGCCGCCGTCCATCGCGGCCTGGAGGCGGGTCCAGGTGACCGGATCGTCCGCGGCATAGCCGAGGAGATGCGCGGCCCGGCGCGACAGGACGACCCGGCCGTCGGCGAAGTCGTAGCGCCACTCGCCCAGGCCCGCCGCCGTCAGGGCGGCGCGGTTCTCCTCGGCCCGCGCGACCTCGTCGGGATCGACGGCCTCGACCACGAGGATCTGCAGGTCGTCGCGCTGCTTCGAGGGGCGGATGCGCATGTCCAGGCCGGTGCCGTCCGCCCGGAGCCAGCGCCGGATGCAGACGCGCTGGGCCACGGCGCCGAGGACCGAGAGGGCCCGCCCATTGAGGGCGCCGGGCTCATAGCCGAGGAGATCGCAGAGATGGGGGTTGGCGTCGCGGATGAGGCCGGCCCCGTCGACCACCAGGATGCCGATCGGCGCCTGCGCGAAGGCCGTCCCGTGCAGACCCGATCCTGGCCCGGCATCCGGGGCGGGCGCCGACGCCAAGTCCGTCCCGACGCCCGCGATGGAAGACTTGTCCATGGAAGACTTGTCCGAAGCGTCGTGCACGCCACATCCTCGCTCGGCGCGTCCGACCTCGTGTCACGGACGCGCGACCGCGCTCCACCGGACGGCTCGCGGTGATCGCGGCCCATCAGACAACCGAAGTCCGAGCGGAACAAGGCCGGGCTGAGATGGGGATGCGCGTTTCTCGAACAACCCCATCAAAAGGATGTCGGCAAACCGGGTTACGCCGCCACCGCGCTCAGGCCGGTCCGACCCGGCGGAATTCGAGGTAGCTCGGCGGCCGGCCGGCGGCGAGGGCCTTGGCCTCGTAGCGGGTGCCCGGCCAATCCGACCAGGGCTGCGTCCAGTCCCGGGCCGCCTCGGCGGTCCAGGCGAGGTCCGGACAGCGCGCGGCGCGAACGAGGGTCCAGCCGGCGTAATCGTCGATGTCGCTGGCGAAGCGGAACACGCCGCCGGGCCGGAGCACGCGGGCGATCTCCGCCAGGGCGCCGTCGGAGACGAAGCGGCGCTTGCGCTGCCGGCGCTTGGGCCAGGGATCGGGATAGAGCAGGTAGACCCGGGCCAGGCTGGCATCGGGCAGGGCCGCGAGCAGGGCCGTGGCGTCCTCGTCCCAGATCCGGACGTTGCGGAGGGCCGCCTCGTCCACCGCGCGCAGGAGCTTGACGACGCCGTTGACGAAGGGCTCCGCGCCGATGATGCCGGTGCGGGGGTGGGCGGCCGCCTGGGCGGCGAGATGCTCGCCGCCGCCGAAGCCGATCTCGAGCCAGACCTCGTCCACCGGGACGGGAAACAGGCTCGGAGGATCGAGGGGCTCGCCGGCGGGCGGCAGGGTCAGCCGGAGGGTCGGCAGCAGCTCGGACAGGCGCTGCTCCTGGCCGGCCCGCAGGCGCTTGCCCTTGCGGCGACCGTAGAAGGCGCGGTCGGCGCCCTCCGGTGATTCAGGCCCGCCCGGGTGGGGCGGGAGATGGTCCCGCCCCAGGGTCATGGGGTCAGGCCAGGGCCGACTTGAGGCCGTCGGCCAGATCGACGCGCTCCCACGAGAAGCCGCCATCGGCCTCCGGGGCGCGGCCGAAATGGCCGTAGGCGGAGGTGCGGGCGTAGATCGGCTTGTTCAGGCCGAGCTTCGTCCGGATGCCGCGGGGCGACAGGTCGAAGGCGTTCATCAGCACGTCCTCGAGCCGGGCCTCGTCGACCTGGCCGGTCCCGTGGAGGTCGACGTAGATCGAGAGCGGCTTGGCGACGCCGATGGCGTAGGCGAGCTGGATCGTCGCGCGGGTGGCGAGGCCGGCGGCCACCACGTTCTTGGCGAGGTAGCGCGCCGCGTAGGCGGCCGAGCGGTCGACCTTCGTCGGATCCTTGCCCGAGAAGGCGCCGCCGCCGTGGGGCGCCGCGCCGCCGTAGGTGTCGACGATGATCTTGCGGCCGGTGAGGCCGGCATCGCCGTCGGGACCGCCGATCACGAACTTGCCGGTCGGGTTCACGTGCCAGACAGTCTCCTCGGAGACCCAGTTCTGCGGCAGGGCGGCCAGGATGTAGGGCTCGACGATGGCGCGCACGTCGGCCGAGTCGAGGGACTCGTCCAGGTGCTGGGTCGAGAGAACGATCTGCGTGACCCCGACCGGGCGGCCGTTCTCGTAGCGGACGGTGACCTGGCTCTTGGCGTCGGGGCCGAGCTTGACGGCGTCGCCCTGGCGGGCCTTGCGGGCGTCGGCGAGGTCCTTGAGGATCTTGTGGGCGTAGTAGATCGGCGCCGGCATCAGCTCGGGCGTCTCGTCGGAGGCGTAGCCGAACATGATGCCCTGGTCGCCCGCGCCCTCGTCCTTATTACCGGACGAGTCCACGCCCTGCGCGATGTCCGCCGACTGGGCGTGCAGGTGGATGGCGATGTCGTTGTTCTTCCAGTGGAAGCCCGACTGCTCGTAGCCGATGTCCTTGACCGCCGCGCGGGTCAGCTCGGCGAGATGGTCGAAGGTCACGGAATCGGGACCGCGCACCTCGCCCGCGATGACGATGCGGTTGGTGGTGGCCAGGGTCTCGACGCCGAGGCGGGCTTCCGGCATCGCCGCGAGGTAGGCGTCCACGACGGTGTCGGAGATCCGGTCGCAGACCTTGTCGGGATGGCCTTCCGAGACGGATTCGCTCGTGAACAGGTAGTTTGAACGCGGCATTGGGGCCCCCATGCAGTGGGCGCCCAGGCTGTGGCGGCGCCGTTCCCGATTGATCAGGCGCGCGTGTCTGGCAGGACAGCCCCGCAGGGTCAAGCCGGAAGACCGGATAAATCCGCCAAAGCGAACGAATCGGACGATAGATCAGCCGTCGAGCTGGCGCCCGATCGCCTGGAGGATCGCGGCGAACCGGCGGCGCTCCGGCTCGGGGAAATGTGCGCTCACGTGCTGCACCACGACGTTCGTCAGGCCCAGCCAGGGATTGTCGGCGGCGTAGACCTCCTGAGGCCCCTCGGCGAACCCCGGTCCTGCGTCGCCGCCGGACGGTCCCGCGCCCTCTTGCTCCAGCCCGTCGAAGAAATAGGCGATCGGCACCCCCGTCAGCCGGCTGAAGGTGTCGAGATGGATGGCGCTGATGCGGTTCGTGCCCTTCTCGTACTTCTGCAACTGGGCGGCCGACATCCCGAAGCTCTGGGCGACGCGCTTCTGGGTCAGGGACGCCCTCTTGCGCTGCTCGGCGATTCGCTGCCCCACGTGAACGTCCCGTGCGTCCGTCTTCTGCCCAGCCATCTTGCCCGTCCCACGCTCTGCTGCGAGCCCTTGCAGCGCCAGGGCCTGACCACGTCCGGACCCTTCGCCCTCAGCGAAGGCTTCGCCGCGGAGACGACCTGCCTTCCGTTCGCCCGGCGGGACGGTATGGCCCCCTCCCGCAGGCGTCAAACCGAACGGGGCCCTGGGGATCACGCGACCGGGCGATCATGTGGACAAGCCGTCCACCCCACATTTCCCGCATCGCAACCGGGCCCGGGCGGCCGGCGTGGTCGAGCCCTGGGGCAGACGGCATCCGGGTGTCGGACGGCGAGATCGCGCCCGCCCATCAACAACCGTCAGATCAAGAAGCGGTCATGCCCAATTTCACGCCTCGAACGGTCAGAGACCTTGACCAATCCTGAAAGAATATGGGGCAAGCCTATATTTCTCGCATCTGAAGGATTTATCGGGCTCCTCGTGATGCAAAACGTATCAGGCAGACCTATACTCTTGTCCCACGGCGCTGCGAAGGCAGCGCATGAAGGGACCTCACGCGTCATGACTATGGGACATCATCAACAGACGGCCACGATTCTGCCCTTTCGCAATCCGCGGGCCTCGGCGGCACAGGGATCACCCGCGATCGGCAAGACGGACAGCGAGGCGAAGGGGCAGCGCCCGTCCCAAGCGGCCTACCACGACAGCGGATATCATCAGGCGGCCATCGAGGAAGCCTCGCGGACCCGCAAGCCCTAGGACGGGCCTTCCGGACCAAGCCTCCATTCGGACACCGGCCCGCCAGCGCGCGCCGATTCGATCCGCATCTGCGGGCGCCGAGCCCAGGCACGCGGGCGTGTGCGGGTCGCCCCCTGCCCTTGCGGGGGCATGCCGGGCGCAGCGGCCCAAGCCTCCAAGCCCGAGCCTACAAAATTCTGAAGCGAGATCGATGCAATCGCGCGCCGGACACGGCGCGTGCGTGGTGGCGTCCCCGGCAGGTCTCGAACCTGCGACCCCAGGTTTCATCCCACTTCGGCTTCCGCCGCCGCGCGCCCGGAGGCGCCCGTTCGTGGTCTGGACTATCCCTTCACCGTAGGCTTCGTCGCCGAACCCCTTAGGTGCCGCCCGTCTAGTCTCTACACCGTCCCGAAGCCCGCGGATGCGGGTGCCGGGCTTGGCTCGGGATTGGCTGCGTGCGCCGGAAGCACACGGTGAGCGTTCCCCGAATTTGAGCGGATCCGCCGCGCGGTTTCCCCTCGCGACGCCCAATTAAGATCTAGGAAACCTGTGCTCTGTCCAGCTGAGCTACGGAGACTCACCGGGGGTGTTCCTAGCATCATCGTCCGGACCCGCCAACCGGGGACGCACGTCTCTGCCGGCCGGTCCGCGAGGCCCAGCCCCGCCGGCCTCCCCTCCCCTTGGGCGGTCGTCTCGCCTGTGGCCATCTTGCCGCAATGCGGCATGAACCGGCCGGCGCGCCGGCCCCCTTCCTTGTCTCTACCCCGTACGGGGCGACAATGGCGGGGGATTCGCACCATCGCCCGGGAGTCGGTTTCGTGACGATCGCACAGCGACGATCGCCCCGCCTGCGGGGAGGACGGCGTCTCGGCTTGGCCGTGGGCGCCGCTCTCGCGCTGCCGAACCCGGCCGGCGCGGGCGCGCCCGAGTGCCGTGAGGCGCCGGCGCGGGCGGAGCGTCTCGCCGGCCTCGGCGTGCGGGGCGAGCTGATCCTCGCGTCCGGCCAACGGGCCGTGCTGGACGGCGTGCGCTGGCCGGACAGGCCGGACCTGGCGTCGGAGGCCGGCGCCTGGCTGCTCGCCCGCAACGGACGCTCCCTGACGCTGGTCGCCCGGGGCGAGAGCGATCGATGGGGCCGGTCCCACGTCGACGCGACGGTGGCCGAGACCGACGCCGAGGCGGCGACGCCCGATCTCGCGGCCGGGCTGGTGGCTCTCGGCCTCGTCGCGGTCGATGCGGGCGAGCGGGACACCCTGTGCCGGCCGGCTCTCCTGGCGGTCGAGGCCGGGGCGCGACGGCGCGGCCGCGGCCTCTGGGGCCAAGCCGGTCCGGACGTCCGGGACGGCCCGGCCCTGCGCGCCAGACTGGGTCACTTCGTCGTGATGCAGGGCGCGGTGCGGTGGGTCGGCGAGCGCCCGCGCCGCACCTATCTCGACTTCGCAGGCCGGGGCGAGGATGGGCTGACCGTGACCGTGTCGAAACGCACTTGGCGCGTCTTGCAGGAACGTGGTTTGAGTGCGGCCTCCCTGCGCGGGCGAGAGGTCCGGGTCCGGGGGGTGGTCGAGGCGTGGCGCGGCCCGACCCTCGACATCGCGAGTGCCGACATGATCGAAGTTCTGGACGGGGAGCAGGCGCAGCGGCGCTGAACGGCATGGGTTCGATCCTTCGCCTCACGATGGCCGCTCCTTCGCCGGCGGGCCGGCTCCGGCCCGGCCGGCAGGCCGCCGCCTGGCCGCTCCTCGGGCTGCTGCTCTCGGGCTGCATCGGCGACCAGACCGGTGCCGTCGTGCAGAAGGCGGCGCTGGCCGTGCCCCGCGAGGCGCCGCGCACGACGGGGCGCGAGCGCACTGCCTCGGACGCCGACCACGCCAAGCTCGTGGCCTCCTTCGGCGGCGAGTACCGGTCCCCGGCGACGTTGCGTCTCGTCAGCGACGTGACCGACCGCCTCGTCAAGGCGACCGAGCGGCCGGAGGAGACCTACGCGGTCACCCTGCTCGACTCGCCCGTCATCAACGCCTTCGCGCTGCCGAGCGGCCGGCTCTACGTCACCCGGGGCCTGCTGGCACTGGCGAGCGACACCTCCGAGGTGGCCGCCGTCCTCGCCCACGAGATCGCCCACGTCACCTTGCGCCACGCCACGGCGCGCACCGAGCTGGCGCTGCGCTCGCAGCTGGTCAGCAAGGTCGTGGCCGACGTACTCAACGATCCCGTGACGGGCGCCCAGCTCCAGAGCCAGTCGAAATTCGCCCTCGCCCGGTTCTCGCGCGACCAGGAACTCGAGGCCGACAGCGTCGGGGTACGCACCCTGGCGCGCGCCGGCTACGATCCGTTCGGCGCCGGCCGGTTCCTCACGGCCCTGAGCCGGACCACGGCCCTGAAGACCGGCACCGGCATGGCCGGCGAACCCGATATGCTGGCGACCCATCCGGGCACCACCGAGCGCATCACCCTGGTGACCCGCGCCGCCCGCCTCATCGGTGCCCCCGGCCTCGGGGTCGACGAGCGCGCCCGCTACCTCGCGGCCATCGACGGCATCGCCTACGGCGACAATCCGGGCGACGGCGTCGTGCGCGGGCGCAAGTTCCTCCATCCCGCCCTCGGCATCGCCTTCGAGGTGCCGGAGGGCTTCTCCATCGAGAACACCCGCAACGCGGTCCTGGGCACCACCGGAGAGGGCAGCCGGCGCCTGCTCTTCGATCAGGTCGAGAGCAATCCGGGCCAGGGCCTCGACGAGGTGCTGAAGGCGACATGGAACGATGTCGTCGAGCCGGGCTCCCTGGAGAACCGGATGGTCGCCGGCTACCCGGCGGCCACGGCCCTGTCCCGCGGCAAGGATTGGACCTTCCGCCTCGCCGTGATCCGGGTCGGCGAGACCACCTTCCGGATGATCATGGCGGCCAAGGGCAGCACCGATCCGGACGGCGCCTTCCGGCGCTGGACCGAGAGCCTGTCCGCGATCGATCCGGCCGAGGCCCGGACCCTGCGGCCCCTGCGCCTCGTGGTGGTGACGGCCGGCGCCGGCGAGACCGTCGAGGCCCTGGCGCAGCGCATGGTGGTCCCGGATAAACCGGTGGAGCGCTTCCTCGTGCTGAACGGCCTGGAGCGCGGCGCCCCCCTCCGGGCGGGCCAGACCTACAAGGTCGTGGTGGAATAGACGCGCCCGGCGAGAAGCGCTCGGCAAGACGCGATCAACAAGTCGGGAGCGGCGAGTCGGGAGCGGACTTCGGCGCCGGTCGGTGCACGGCCGTGCGGGACAGGCTTCCCCGCTCCGGTTTCGCCCGCCGTCGAGGCCTCGGCGATCGCGGCGGATCGATCGGCTGCGAGTTCCCTTCCGTGCCATTCTCGGGAATCTCGCCCCGCCGCGGACCACCGGCTCCTCCGCCTCGACCGATGCGCCGAGCGGCTGACACCGCACATGGCTCACGCTCCATGCGGGGGAGCGCACGTGCGCCGAGACCGCGGGCCAAAACCGCGCGGCGGCGCCGTCCCCGTGCAGAGCCATAATAAATCAGCGCACGCCCCAGTCGTGACCCTTAATAGCTCATAGTCAACACGCGCTTTTGTCTGGGACGTCAGGCGTTGTTCAGGCTATAATCGGACGCAGATCATGCCCGCTGCGCCTGCCCGGTCGGAAGCGGATGAACCCGGAGCCTCCGAGACCTGACATGCTCGCGATCCTGAGCGGCTTCCTCGACCGCACCAGCCTGGCACCACACGGGATCTGCCTGCTGTGGCGGCCGGAGCTGATCTGGACGCATGTCGTCTCGGACGCGATCATCGCCTTCGCCTACTTCACCATCCCGGTGGCCCTCGGGGTCTTCGTGACCCGGCGGCGCGACATAGCCTTCGGATGGATGTTCTGGGCCTTCGCCCTTTTCATCCTCGCCTGCGGCACCACCCATCTCTTCGGAATCTGGACCCTGTGGGTGCCGGACTACGCGGCCGAGGCCGTGATCAAGGCGATCACCGCCGCCGCCTCGATCGTGACGGCGATCCTGCTCTGGGTCCTGCTGCCGCGGGCCCTCGCCCTGCCCTCGCCCGACCAGTTGCGCAGGGCGAATGCCGAGCTGCTGGCGCGGATCGGCGAGCGCGACGCGGCGCTGGCCGCCCTGCACGAGGCCCATGCCGAGCGCGACCGGGCCGAGGAGATGCTGCGCCAGAGCCAGAAGATGGAGGCCATCGGCGCCCTCACGGGGGGCGTCGCCCACGACTTCAACAACCTGCTCGGCGTCGTCATCAGCAACCTCGACCGGATCGAGCGCTTCCTGCCTCCGGAGAGCGGGGCGCGCCGCTCCCTGAACGGCGCGCTCACGGGGGCCGAGCGCGCCGCGGCCCTGGTGCAGAAGATGCTCGCCTTCGCCCGGCGCCAGCCCCTCCAGCCGGTGCGGGTCGACCCGAACCGGCTGATCCGCGACCTGTCGGAACTCCTGCGCGGGGCCCTCGACGCGGTGGAGCGCCCGGAAATGACCCTCACGCCGCAGGTCTGGCCCGTCTGCGTCGACGCCAACCAATTGGAGAACGCCCTGCTGAACCTCGCGGTGAATGCCCGCGACGCGACCGAAAAGGGCGGGCGCACGGTCATCCGCACGCGCAACGTTCCCGCCGCGGAAGCCGAGCAGATCCCCGCCCTGCGCCCCGTCGATCACGTGGCCATCGCGGTCGCGGATAGCGGCCAGGGCATGAGCCCGGAGGTTCTCGCCCGTGCCTTCGAGCCGTTCTTCACCACCAAGGCGGTGGGCGAGGGCACCGGCCTCGGCCTGAGCCAGGTCTTCGGCTTTGCCAAGCAATCCGATGGGCACGTCGTGATTGAAAGTGCACCGGGCCGTGGCACGACGGTATGGATCTACTTGCCTCGCGATCCAACCGAGCTATCGTCCCCTCATCCGAGTGGAGAGGCGTCCCGGCTCGGCCGCACACCACGCCTGGGCTACGCCTGACGGAACGCCACGACGATGAGCGGCTCGGCCAAACCACGCATCCTCATGGTGGAGGACGAGTCTCTGCTACTGGAAGTCATCACGGCCGATCTCGAGGATGCCGGCTTCGCTGTCTTCCAGGCGGCGACCGCCGAGATCGCCCTGAACATCCTGAAGGCGGAGGCGTCCGTCGACATCCTGTTCACCGATATCCGGCTGCCCGGCCTGATGGACGGATGGCAGCTCGCCGAGGCCGCGCGGACCCTGCGTCCCGACCTGCCGGTCATCTACGCCACGGGGTTCTCGCAGACGCCGCCCCGCCTCATCGCGGGCAGCGTGTTCTTCACCAAGCCCTACCGCGCGGCGACGCTGATCAAGGCCATCGAATCCTTCGCGGTCGGGCCGAACGCGTGATCCAGCCCCCCGGCCCCACCCGCCGCGCCGTCGCGGTCGCGGGGCTCGCGGGCGCCGCGGCGCTGACCGCCGTCGGATCCTCCGCGGCCGGGGCGCCCGAGGCGGGGCCCGCGCGGACACGCGCGCTGCGCATCGCGATGCTGCTCTATCCGGGCATGACCGCCCTCGATCTCGTCGGGCCGCAGGCCCTCCTCGCCGGCATCGCCGGAGGCGGGCTGCACCTCGTGGCACGCGCGGCCGGCCCTGTCTCATCGGATACCGGCCTGACCCTCCTGGCCGGGGACAGCTTCGAGACCTGCCCGCGCGACGTCGACGTGCTGTTCGTGCCGGGGGGCGACGGCACGCCCGCGCAGATGCGCGATGCCGACACCCTGGCCTTCCTGCGCGACCGGGCGGCGCGCGCCGGCTGGATCACCAGCGTCTGCACCGGCTCGCTGATCCTCGGGGCGGCCGGCCTCCTGCAGGGCTATCGCGCCACCTCGCACTGGTGCGTCCGCGACCGGGTGCTGCCGCGCCTCGGCGCCATTCCGGTGGATGAGCGCGTGGTCTTCGACCGCAACCGCGTCACGGCGGCGGGCGTCTCGGCGGGTCTGGACTTCGCCCTGGCGCTCTGCGCGCGGCTCGCCGGGCCGGAGGCGGCCCGCACGAGCCAGCTCGTGGCCGAATACGCCCCGGCGCCCCCCTTCGCGGCCGGAACGCCGGAAACGGCCGGCCCCGCCATCACCGCGCGGGCGCGGGCGATCCTCGGCCCGCTCATCGACGGTGCGGACGCGGCGGCCGCGGCGATCACGCGCCCGTGACGGGAGCGCGGCCCGAAACCTGCCGGGGCCGCCAATCGCCGTTTGCCACTGCGTTGGGCAAACGCCAAGATCGCCCCTCACGAAGACCACACCCTTGCCATCCTCTTCCGGGCCCGCCCGCAATGCCGGGCGGGTCATCCGCTCCCAACCAGGATAGGACCACCCTATGGCGGCAGGCCTCGCGGGCGACCTCACGCGCACGAAATCGCTGGAACGGCTGAACAGCGACGCGGAGGGCGGCGAGCACAAGCTCGCCCGCACCCTCGGCCCCTGGAGCCTGATCGCCCTCGGCATCGGTGCGGTGATCGGCGCCGGCCTGTTCTCCCTGACCGGCATCGCGGCGGCCGAGCATGCGGGCCCCGCGGTGGTGATCTCCTTCGCCATCGCCTCGATCGCCTGCGCCTTCGCGGGCATGTGCTACAGCGAACTCGCCGGCATGATCCCGGTGGCGGGCTCGGCCTATACCTACGCCTACGCCACCATGGGTGAGTTCGTGGCCTGGATCATCGGCTGGGACCTCGTGCTCGAATACGCGGTCGGCGCGGCCACGGTCTCGGTGAGCTGGTCCAGCTACGTCACGCGCTTCCTGCGCGACACCCTCGGGATCAACCTGCCCCCGAGCCTCGTCCACTCCCCCTTCGAGACCTACGCCCTCGCCGACGGCACCACGGCCCACGGCCTCGTCAACCTGCCGGCGATCTTCATCATCGTGGCGGCCTCCGCCCTGCTGATGATCGGCATCCGGGAATCGGCCCGGGTCAACGCCGTGGTGGTGTTGATCAAGCTCGCCGTGGTGGCGGTCGTGATCGGGGTCGGGCTGTTCTACATCAAGGCGCAGAACTACGTGCCGTTCATCCCCGAGAACACCGGCACCTTCGGCGAGTACGGCTGGAGCGGCATCATGCGGGGCGCCGGCGTGGTGTTCTTCGCCTATGTGGGCTTCGACGCGGTCTCGACGGCCGCGCAGGAGGCCAAGAATCCCCAGCGCAACATGATGATCGGCATCCTGGGGTCGCTCGCCATCTGCACGGTGATCTACATCGCCTTCGCGGGGGTGCTCACCGGCCTCGTGCACTACGACCAGATGAAGGGCGACGCCGCCCCGGTGAACACCGCCATCGGCCAGACGCCGTTCCTGTGGCTACGCAGCCTCGTGACGCTCGGCGTGATCGCGGGCTTCTCCACCGTCATCCTGGTGCTGCTGCTGGGCCAGAGCCGGGTGTTCTACTCCATGAGCCAGGACCGGCTGCTGCCGGGCTTCTTTTCCAAGATCCACCCGGCCTGGAAGACGCCCTACCGCTCGAACCTGTTCTTCATGGTGTTCACCAGCGCGCTGGGCGGCTTCCTGCCGATCTCCCAGCTCGGCCACATGACGAGCATCGGCACGCTGCTGGCCTTCATCCTGGTCTGCATCGGCGTCATCATCCTGCGCCGGACCCAACCGGATGCGCGCCGCGACTACCGCACGCCCCTGGTCCCCCTGGTGCCGATCCTGGGCATCCTCAGCTGCTTTGCCATGATGGTCTCGCTCGACGGGGAGACCTGGCTGCGCCTGCTGGTCTGGCTCGCCATCGGCCTCGTCATCTACTTCGCCTGGAGCCGGCGCCACAGCCGCGTCGGGCGCGAGGAAGCGGCCTGATCGAGCCGGGAGGTCCCGCCCCGTCCGGGCGAGGGCCCCTGCGCCTCAGGCGGTGCGCGCCAGGGCCAGGGTGGGCGCGCTGCACACCGGCTCGCCCACGGCCACGGTCTGGCGCTCGCGGGCGATGAAGGCGGTGGGCATCGCCGCCTGCATGTCGGCCTCGACGCTGCGCAGCATCGCGTCGGTGTGGCAGGGATGCAGGTGGATGATGGCGAGGGCCTTCACGCTGGCGGCCTGCGCCAGTTCCACGCCCTTCTGCCAGGTCGAGTGGCCCCAGCCCCGGCAGACCGGATACTCGCCCTCGGTGAACATGCCGTCATAGACCACGAGGTCGGCGTCCCGCACGAAGTCCTTCAGGGCCGCGTCCGGCCACGGATCGCTGTGCTCGATGTCGCTGATCACGCAGAGCCGCCGGCCCGCATGCTCGAAGCGGTAGCCCACCGAGCCCTGCGGATGGTTGAGCAGGATCGTGTCGACGGTGGCGCCGTCGGGGAAGGTCAGCCGCTCGCCGGCCTTGAAGCCGTGATGGGCGAGCCGGCAGGGAATGATGTCGAGGGTGACGGGAAACAGCGGCGGCGCGAACAGCCGGTCGAGGGCCGCGGCGGCGCTCTCCCCGTCGAGATTGCCGCAATAGGTGTTGAGGGTCCGCTCCGGGTCCAGCACCACGGGTTTGAAGAACGGCAGACCGGCGGTGTGGTCGAGGTGCAGGTGGCTGAAGAGGAGGTCGATCTCCTTGGGCATCGCATCGCGGTGATGGCGGCCGCAGGCATTCAGCCCCGAACCCGCATCGAGGAGGAACAGCCGCTCGCCGCACCGGATCTCGAGACAGGGCGTGCTGCCACCGAACTCGATGTAATCCGGGCCGCTGACGGGCGTCGAACCGCGTACACCCCAGAAGGTCAGGGTGAGGCCGTCATCCGCGAAGGGACGGGAGGAGAAGGTCATCGTTCGATTACCATATGCCCCGATCCCAATCTGGATCGGGTGCCCTTCGTCGCACCGGCGCGATCCAATCCTCGCGGGTCGGCGATAGGCGGGTGCCGGGATCGAAGTGGAACTGCTCTGAGGTAGTAAGCCGCCCCTCCCCCCGATGTGCGAGCCCGCACATGGCTGGGCGGCGAGGCATCTGGCCCGGAACTTCGCCGGCGAACTGTGTCGACCCGGCCACCGGCCCACTCACCGCTGCGCCAGGACGTCGAGGGTGCCCCGGGCCGGACCGGGCACCGGCAGGATGCCCGACAGGCCGAAGCGAACCAGGCGCGGCCAAGCGACAGGATAAGCCTCCGTCCCGAGGGCGGCCGTCGCCAGGGGCGCGAAGAGCGGCGCCATGCGCTCATAAGCCGGGACGAAGCCCGGCATCCGGGTTCGCGAGAGCGGCGAGTCCGGCGCGATCCAGCGCGACCACACCGCCTCGGCCACGGGGACCGGGCGTGGCCGGGCCGCGATGACCACCACCTCCTGGCCCGCATACGCGAGGGCTTCCGGCCGGCTCACGTCGCCGAGGGAGGCCCCCTTGGCGGCGAGCGCCGCCCAGAACGGATGCTGCGCCCCGTCGGAATAGGTGGTGCGCACGGCCGCGCTCCCCTCCTCCACCAAGGTGGCGATGCGCGCCTCCTCGGCCCCGCGATAGACGACGACTTGGGCCTCCTTGGCCGGATCCTTCGCGGGGGCGAAGACGTAGCGACCGCCGACCACGCTGACGGCCGGCTCCTCGCCGAGGGCGTCGAATCGATCGGCGCCCTCCTTGAGCTGGCGCCAGAAATCGATGTTCGGATCGGCCCGGTGCCGGGCCATGTTCGCGGCCGTCATCCGGAACGGGAAGGACTGGAACTGGAAGGCGGATTGACCGCCGGCGAAGGCCTCCCGGGCGATGGCGTAGATCTCGCCCACCACCTGGTCCGTCATGGCAAAGCAGCCCATCGACGAGCAGACCCCGTGCACCATCACGGCCGAACCGGTGGAGCCGTGGGCCCGGTCATAGGCATTGGGGTAGCCGACGTCGAATGAGAGGTAGTAGCGCGAATTCGGGTTCATCTGGCGCTGCGGCACCGTGTAGAACCCCTCGGGGGTCTGGCGGTCGCCGCTCTTGCGCTTGGGGCCAAGCTGGCCCGACCAGCGGCAGATCGGGAAGGTCTTCACGTGGACGAAGCGGCCGCTGCCGGCCCGCTTCCAGACCTCGATCTCGGATTCCTTCTTGTAGGCCCGGAACAGCACCGGGGCCGCCGCCGTGGTGCCCCGCGCCTGCATGAGGGCCAGGGTGGCGGCCGGAATCGGCGCGAAGGCCTTGGACGGCTCGGCCGCGGCCGGCGACGCCGCCATCACGGCGCCGAGGGTCAGGATCGGCGTCGCGAGAGCGAGAAGGGCCGACGCCGCACGGCGGAGCGGGCCCCGGGACAGGAAGACCATGCGTGGTCCTGAAGAGCGACCCGTCCGCTGGCGGGCGGACGCCCGTGCACGATGCACGCCCTCCTGCCTATCGCATCCCAATGGGGCGGCAATAGGGGAAGGCCCCGGAAAGCCGGAGAAGTCCCGGGTTCTCACCCGCGATCAGGCGGCCAGCACCGTGTTGCGCTCGATGCGCAGCACCGCGTCGAAGGGCTCGACCCCGGCCAGGGCCTCGGCATCCGGCAGGCAGACGATGAGTCCACGGCCGGCCCGGGCCGCCCGCAGGGCCGCCAGACGGGCGCGGATCTCGTCGCCCTTCCGGTCCTCCAGGGCGATGGCGATGACGACGATGTCCGGCCGGCGCACGAGGCAGCGGGCGAGGTCGATGGCGATGCGCTCGCGCGGGCCGATGGCGTTCTCGCCGAGGCTGGCGCCGCCCCCGGCGAGGCCGGGCTCGACCCGGCTCTCGAGGCCGAGGCGGTAGACGGCCGGTTCCAGGCCCTCGTCGGCGAGCACCCGGCGCACCAGGGCCCGCACCCGGGCCTCGGCGCCGGCCTCCTCGCCGTTGATGCGGCCGAACAGGATATTCTCCTCCAGACTCGCGGCGGCGGTGAGCCGGGCCGGATCGTAGAACTCGACCGTTCCCCGCAGGTTGGCGGGCATCAGGCGTGCGAAGGAGCGGCGGGCCTCCACCAGCCGCTCCTCGAAGGCGGCGTCGATGAGGCCGAAGCGGTGCCGCGTCTCGCTGTAGCGCAGGGCGAGGCCGATCAGGCGCTTGCGGTCGCGCTGGCCGGCCGGGCCGCGGCGCCAGCCCTTGGCCTCGGGCTGGCGGCCGACGAGATCCTCGAAGAAGCCCCGCTCGGCGGCCGGGAACAGCGAGAAGGTCTCGAACAGCGGATGATCGTCGGGCAGGTCGGCGAAGATCTCCACGAGGCTGCGGGCGACCTGGAGACCGATCTCCGTGAGAGGGCGACTGAGGCCCTCCGCCTCCAGGACGGCGCGGAGATACGGGTGCGCCGCGATGTGGTCGGAGGCGAAGGCCGGCCCCACCGCCTCGCCGAAGAGGATGTTCTCGCCCACCGTGGCCTGATGGTTGTAGCGGGCCGGATCGAAGGGCTCCACCAGGCGGCCGGCCTTGTCGGCGGCGAGCGCCTCACGGACCGCGTGGCGGGCGGCCACCACGGCACGGGCGATCTCCGGCTCGGCCGCCGGATCGACCGTGCCCTCCAGGCCGCGTGCATACGCGAAGGCGTCGAGGCCGGTGATCCGCAGGGTGGCGATGAGGTCGTCGGGATCGGGGGTCCCGGAGGCGCCGTAGAGGATGTTCTGGCGCAGGGACCCTTCGATGAGAATGGCCTCGGCCCCCGCCAGGGCGATGCGCCGGGCCCGCTCCTCCGGCTCGAAGGCGCGCAGGTCGATGCCGCCGTAGGTGACCGCGCCGGCGGAGGGTTCGAGCTGCCCGGCCAGGATCGCGGCGAGCACCCGGCTGCCGCTGCCGCGCTCGCCCAGGATGGCGACGTGGCCGGGCATCGGCAGGGCGGCGTCGACGCCGGCCAGCCGCTCGCCGGTGGCGGGATCGTAGGCCCCGACCCCCTGCGCCACCAGGGCGCCCGCCTCCGGCAGGGCCGTCACCGTGCCGGGGCGGGCCGGGGCACGGCCCTCCAGGGCCGGCACGGCGACGGCGACGTCGCGGAACGGGCCGGCGAGGATGCGATGCAGGCTCGCCATCCGCAGGGTCACGGTAAGGGCGACCACCGCGAGGGCGAAACCACCGGCGGCGGCCAGCAGCGCCCCGGGCTCCACCGGCTCGGTGGTGCCGTCGTGGCCGCGCCACAGCGCCACCGCCACGACAATCGCGGGCAGCAGGATCGCCAGCGCCATGGAGGGCGCGCGGGCATAGGCCAGGGCGGATTCCGAGGCCGCGAGGGCGTCGCGGGTGCTGGCGCCCTTGGCCGCGAGGCGCTCGCGCTCGAAGGCGGCGGCCCCGTGCGCCCGCACCGCCGGCATGCGGCGGATCAGGTCGGCGAGAGCCCGCCCGGCGGCCCCGCCGGCCCGGAGGCGCAGGGCGGCCCGGTCCTGCATCCGCCGCTGGATCAGCGCCCGGGCGAGGCCGGCGGCCAGGAGCCCGGCGGCGACCGTGGCCACGAGGCGCGGCGCGGCGAGGCCGGCGAGGACCAGGGCGAGGACGGTGCCGCCGACCGCCAGCGCCGGGACCAGGATCGCCAGGCCGAACAGCGTGTCGAGGCGGGCGAGGAGGTCTCCCATGGCCTGGGCCAGGGCGCGGGCCTCGTCGCGGGCGCCGGGCGGCGCGCGTAGGATCGCCTCGGTGACCCGCCCCTGCAGGGCCGCCACCGTCCGGGTCTGGGCATGGAAGCACAGGCGCGCCACGGCCCAGCCGAGGCCGGCCGAGGCGAGGGCCGCCGCCGCGAGCCCCAGGAAGGCCGCGCGCACGAGTTCGCCGTGGGGCAGGATCCAGCCCGCGAAGGCCACGAAGGGTCCCTCGGCGGCGGGACGCCAGGGCAGGGCCGCGGCGATCCGCAGGAACGGTCCCGTTGGATCGGTGTCGTGCACCTGCACGCCGACGAGATCCCGCAGGCACAGGAGTGCGAGCAGCGCGAGGGGTCCGCCGAGACCGAGCGCCAGCCCGACCGCGGCGGCATGCTCCCGCCGCGCGGTCCGCCAGGTGAAGGCGATCGGATCGCGGTCCATCGGCACCCTGTCCACGACGCCCCGGAAAGGGGCCCGGGGAGCGGCTTAGAGGATCGTCCCCGGCGGCGAAAGCGCGGGGGCGCACCTCGGCGGGCCGGACCGCCCTTCTCCGCTGCCCTTCTCCGCCGCCGTTCCCGATCATCGCCCGGCGCGACGCCGGCGGCGCGGACCCAGCGCGCACTCCGGACGTTTCAGGCGGATTACCGGCTCCCGCGGGCGGGAAAATCCTCTAGAGTGGGTCGCTCGGCGCCCCCAGGGGTCCGCCGCCCCGCAACGTCCTCCCTCCGTCCCTCGCGAAGTCCCCCGAACCTCCATGTGCGAACTGCTCGGCATGAGCGCGAACGTGCCCACGGATATCCGCTTCTCCTTCGCCGCCCTGGCGCGGCGCGGGGGCGAGACCGGCCCGCATGCCGACGGCTGGGGCATCAGCTTCTACGAGGGACGCGGCGCCCGCGCCTTCCACGAGCCGGAACCGAGCGCGCAGTCGGAGCTCGCCCGGCTCCTGCGCCGGACGCCGATCAAGAGCCGCATCGTCATCGCCCACGTGCGCAAGGCCAATCGCGGCCGGGTCAACCTCGAGAACACCCATCCCTTCAGCCGCGAATTGTGGGGCCGCCGGTGGACCTTCGCGCACAATGGCCAGCTCAAGGGCGTGAAGAAGTGGCCCCTGACCTGGTTCAAGCCGGTCGGTTCCACGGACAGCGAGCACGCCTTCTGCTGGATGCTCGACCAGCTGCAGCAGCGCTGGCCCGACCTGCCGAGCCCGGCCCGCATCGACCGGGCCGTGGCGGACCTGTGCGCGGCCCTGCACGGCCTCGGCGTCTTCAACATGCTGCTGTCGGACAGCCGCACCCTCTACGCCCATTGCGGCAAGCGCCTGTGCTACCTGACCCGCCGTGCCCCCTTCGGCACCGCGACCCTGGTGGACGAGGACTGGCGGGTCGATTTCGCGCAGGAGACCGGCGCGAAGGATGTCGTCACGGTGATCGCCACGAAGGCCCTCACCCGCGACGAGTGCTGGACCGACGTGGAGCGCGGCCACGTGCTCTCCCTGCGCGACGGCGTGGTGCGCACCCTCAAGCCGGCCAATGCCCCGGGAGGCTCGTCCAAGGGGGCCTCCGCCAAGGCGATCCCGCTCCCGGACCGGGTCCCGTCCCCCTGCGGCTGTTGATGCAGCGCGGCGCAGAACCGCCACGGTTGTCCGGCGGGATGCGTGGCCGGCCCAGATGCGCTACAACGCCCGACATCAGTTGACCACGCGGGTGCTTCTCGGACGCCTCGGGCCGACACGAAACCTGACCGCCCCAGATTACGACGAGCCATGACACGCGACGTGACCGACACCGCCCCCGACGCCCTGTCGGCCTCTGCCGATGGCCGGCCGAACCTGTCCTCGAACATCCGGACCCATCTGGGCGAGCACCTGCGCACGGTCTACGACCGCCTGCCCGCGGACGAGCAGCCGACCCGCTTCGCCGAACTCATCGCGCAGCTGGAGGCCGCCCTCAAGGCGCGCGGCGAGGCGATCGAGCCCGAGTTCCGCAACGGCCTGCTGGCGGCCGTGCCGTCCCTGCGCGCCTTCGCCCTGTCGCTGACGAGCAACCCGGCCCGCTCCGACGACCTCGTGCAGGACACCCTGCTGAAGGGCTGGCAGCACCGCGCCCGCTTCCAGCCGGGCACCAACCTGAACGCCTGGCTGTTCACGATCCTGCGCAACATCTTCTACTCGGACCACCGCAAGCGCGTGCGCGAGGTCGAGGACCAGGACGGCTCCTACGCCGCCCGCCTCGCCACCGCCCCGCACCAGGGCGACCGCCTCGACGTCGAGGACCTGCAGACGGCTCTGGGCAAGCTGCCGCCGGACCAGCGCGAGGCGCTGGTGCTCGTCGGCGCCGAGGGCGTCTCCTACGAGGAGGCCGCGGCCATCATGGGCTGCAAGGTCGGCACCGTGAAGAGCCGCGTCAGCCGGGCCCGCGGGCGCCTCGCCGAGCTCCTGGGCTACGACGAGGAGGACCTGAGCTCGGATCGGCTGATCCAGTCGGCCATGCCCAAGGAAGCCTGATCCCGCCCGGGGAAGTCCGATTCCGGCGGCTCGCGACCGCCGGCCCGTAAGGGGTCCGGCCGTGGCCGCCGGCGCGGCGGACAAGGCCCTCCGCTCCGTTCGGTCCCGGAACTTTCGACGCATCCCTTCCGGGAGTTGGACGTTACTGCCCTGAACCCGGCAGCGCTTCACAGCGTCGCGGGATCCTCGTTCAGGAGCTTCACGATGAACTTCAAGACCCTTCTCGCCGCTTCCGCGATCGCCCTAAGCCTGCCCGTGGCCGCCCAGGCGCAGGGCCTGGTACGCGGCGCCGAGCGCGGCGCCCAAGAGGGTGCGGATGCGGCCGGCCCGGTCGGAGCGATCGTCGGCGGCGCGGTCGGTGCGGCGACCGGCACGGTCGGCGGCATCCTCGGCGTCGATGACCGTCCCCGCTTCCGTCAGTACGTCACCCGCGAGCGTCGCTCGTCCTACGACTACAACGGCGACGTCCGCGTCGGCGCCGTGCTGCCGAACTCGGGCGTGACCTATTACGATGTCCCTGCCGAGTACAACGCCCGCGGCGCCCGCTACACCATCGTCAACGAGCGTCCGGTGCTGGTCGACCGCAGCCACCGCATCGTCGAAGTGATCGACTAAGGATTTCCGCCGCGCCCTCGGCGCGGGGATTGATCGAGGCCTCCGGCGACGCCCTCGCCGGAGGCCTTTTTCCGTTCGGGCCAGTTCATCCCCGCCCTCCCCCGGTGGCCTTCGGACGATGACCGGTGCAACACTTGACGATCTCGGCCGTTACTCTTCCCGGTACGCGTCGCGTGGGTACGAATTTGTCGATGGACGCGAGGGATACCCAGACAATGGCAGACGATTCCACGCTCGACCCGGCCCTTCCCGAGCCGGTCCGCGATCATCTCGGCCAACAGCTGCGGACGGTGTTCACCACTGGCGAGACCGTCCCGGACTATCTCGGCGATCCGGCCGCCCCGGAGGCTTTCGCCCCCCAGCTGAAGCGGCTCGAGGTGCGGCTGAAGACCCACGAGGAGGGCACGGTCGCGGTCGAGCAGGCCCTCGAGGGTCTGCTCGGCGACCTCGGGGCTGCCCCGAAGCCCGACGAAGCCCCCTAGATCGTCAGACCCTCGGCCTGGTCGCCAGGATGTCGCGGATCTCGGAGAGCAGCTTCACGTCGGCCGGAACTTCGGCCACGGCCTCGGGCTTGGCCTCCTCCTTGCTCACGAGGCGGTTCATCGCCCGGATCACGAGGAACAGCACGAAGGCCACGATGAGGAAGTTGAGCGCCACGGTGATGAACTGGCCGTAGCCGATCACCGCGCCCTGCTTCTTCGCGTCGACATAGGCCGCGCCCTTCTGCACGCTGGATGACAGCGCGATGTAGTAGTTCGAGAAGTCGAGACCGCCGGTGATCGCGCCGATCATCGGCATGAACAGGTCCTGCACCGCCGAGGTAACGATGGCTCCGAAGGCGGCACCGATGATCACGCCGACGGCGAGGTCGACGACGTTGCCGCGCAACGCGAACTTCTTGAACTCCTCGAGCATCGACCCGCCCCCGCATGCTTCGTGCCCGGACGAAGCTTCCGGGCCGCGATCAACTTAGACGATGACAACCCGGGAGCGACAGCGCCCTGCGTCAGCTGTCCACGGCCCGATCGTGGGCCGGCCTCGCCCGTTCGGAGAGATCGTCGGCCGCAGCGAGCGCGGCGGAGCCCTGCCCCTCCGCCTTGGCGCGGCGGCGATACTGCGCCGCCCCGATCGGCAGGGTGATGAGGTAGCCGAGCGCCAGCGCCACCATCGCCTCGAACGGGAAGCTGATGAACAGGCCGAAGGCCGCCACCACCACGAGGAAGATCGGCAGCACCCAGTCCCGGGGCACGCGCTTGCCCATGGTCTTGCCCGAGAAGGTCGGCACGGTGGAGACCACCAGCAGGGCGATGCAGAGCATGTAGCCGAGCACCACGGGGGCCGCCCAGTGCTCCATCGGCAGGCCGAGGAAGTTGAGGTAGAGCGGCAGCATCGCGGTGAGCGCCCCGGCGGGTGCCGGCATGCCGACGAAGAAGTCCTTCTTCCAGGCCGGGCGGTTGGGATCGTCCAGCATCGCGTTGAAGCGGGCGAGCCGCAGCGCCATGGCGATGGCGAAGATCAGCGCGACGATCCAGCCGACCGAGCGCAGCTCCTTCAGGGCGAACCCGTACAGGATCAGCGCCGGCGCACAGCCGAAATTGACGAAGTCCGCCAGGGAGTCGAGCTCCGCCCCGAAGCGCGAGGTGCCCTTGAGCATCCGGGCCACGCGTCCGTCGATGCCGTCGAGGAAGGCGGCGGCCACGATGGAGATCACCGCGGGCTCGAACTTGCCCTCGAAGGCCAGGCGGATCGCCGTCAGCCCGAGGCAGAGCGCCATCAGGGTGATCATGTTCGGTGCGATCATCCGGAACGGCACCGGCTTGAATCGACGCGGCCGGGGCTCGTTGGCATCGGGGGCGAAGGGCGGGAACAGGTCGTCCATGGGAACCCCTCAGATGCGCCGGAACGTGCGCTCGGGCCCGCCGCCGAGATCGGCGAGCACGGTCTCGCCCGCCACGGCCTTCTGGCCGAGGCCGACGAGCACGCGAGTGCCGACCGGAAGGTAGACGTCGACGCGCGAGCCGAAGCGGATGAGGCCGAAGCGCTCGCCGACGTTCAGAGTGTCGTTGGCGTGGACCCAGCCGACGATGCGGCGCGCCACCAGCCCGGCGATCTGCACCACGCCGATGCGCAGGGGCGCGCCCTTGTGGGTCGTCTCCATGACGAGGCCGTTGCGCTCGTTGTCGTCGCTGGCCTTGTCGAGCTCGGCGTTGAGGAACAGGCCCGGCGTGTAGTGGATCTGCCCGATCCGACCCGTCACCGGCACGCGATTCACGTGGCAGTCGAACACGTTCATGAAGACCGAGATGCGCAGCATCGGCTCCTGCGGCAGGTCGAGCTCCGGCGGGGGCAGCACCGTCGAGATGAGGTTCACCCGCCCGTCCGCTGGCGAGACCACGAGGCCGTCGCCCACGGGAGTGATCCGCTCGGGGTCGCGGAAGAAGTAGCAGACCCATAGGGTCAGGATCAGGAAGATCCAGCCGAGGAACTGCGCGAAGTAAGCGCCGATCACCGTCAGCACGATGCCGATGACGATGAAGGGATAGCCCTCCTTGTGGATCGGCACGAGCGTCCGGCGAATCGTCTCGAGGAGATCGGTCATGGGTGTTTCGGACTGCTTTCGTCTGGTGGGCGCCCCCGGAAGGCTCCCTGGGCAGGGGCCCCCTCATAAGGCACGGAGCGGCGTCCGTCATACGGTTTCGGATCAGGGACGCGCGAGGCCCCGCCGGCAAACCGGGGACGGGTGTCAGCCATCGGCCTGGACGAGGGGCGGCAGGCGCGCCAGCCGCAGGGCGATCGCCAGCGCGAGGCCGTAGAGGGTCGCGAAGAACGCCACCACGCCGACCCAGCCCGCATGGGCGAAGAACCAGCCCCCGGCGGTGCCGAGCACCGAGGAGCCGAGATAGTACAGGCACAGGTAGATCGACGAGGCCTGGGCCCGGTCGCGCAGGGCCCGGCGCCCGACCCAGCTGCTGGCCACGGAATGCGCGCCGAAGAAGCCCACGGTGACGAGGACGATGCCGAGGATGATCAGGCCGAGATGGGCGGAGAGCGTCAGGGTCACGCCCGCGAGGCCCAGGAGGATAGCGAGCCACAGCACCTTGCGCCGCCCGAGCCGGCTCGCGATCTCGCCGGTCAGCGCCGAGGAGACGGTCCCGAACAGGTAGACGACGAAGATCGCCCCGATGGCGCTCTGGCTGAGGGAGAAGGGCGGATCGAGCAGGCGAAAGCCGATGTAGTTGTAGATGCAGACGAAGCCGCCCATCAGCAGGAACGCTTCGGCGAACAACCAGGGCAGACCGGGATCGCGGAAGTGCTGACCGAAGGTGCCCGGCACCTCGCGCCAGCGCATCCGGTTCGCCCGGAAGCGCCGCGAATCCGGCAGCAGGTAGACGAAGGCGATGGCAGCGAGGAGCGCCAGCACGCCGATGGTGCCGAGGCCCCAGCGCCAGGAGGCATGGTCGGCGATGATGCCGGTGAGCAGGCGACCGACCATGCCGCCCGCCGCGTTCCCGCCGATGAGCAGCCCCATCGAGAGGCCAATGGCACGCCCGTGCATCTCCTCGCCGAGATAGGCCATCGCCACGGCCGGCAGGCCGGAGGCGGCGAGCCCCGTGAGCGCGCGCAGGGCGAGGAAGCCGTGCCAGCTCGGCACCAGGACCGCGACGATGGTGAGGAGCGCCGAGGCGAACAGCGAGGCCACCATGATGGGCTTGCGGCCCCAGACCTCCGAGAGGGGGCTGACCACCAGGAGCGCGATCGCCAGCATGGCGCAGGGCAGCGACAGGGCGAGGCTGCTCTCGGCCGGAGAGACAGCGAAGTCGTCGGCGAAGATGGGCAGCAGCGGCTGCACGCCGTAGAGCACCGCGAAGGTGGAGAACCCGGCGGCCCCCAGCGCGATGGCGGTGCGGCGGAAGGCCGGGGTTCCGGCCTCGATCAACCGCTCGCTCGCCTCGTCCATGAATGCTCCTGCGGAGTCGGCCCGGAAGCCGTGACACGCCGCAGCGGATGATCTCGCCCGGCCACCGGCCCCTCGCGAACGGGAGCCGAAGGCAGCGGAGCCCCGAGGGCCCGCGCTGCCGAGGCGGGTATATAGGCCGGGCCGACGATGGGGAAACCGCACCGGCGCCCGCCATGGCAGCCGGCGCCGGATGTCCCCGAGGCCGCCCGGTGCCCTCGGAGGCACTGGTCGGGCTGCTCAGGCTGCCCGGACGGTGGCGAGGAAGCGGGCAACCTCGGCGCCGAGATGCTCGGACTGGCGCGAGAGTTCGCTGGCGGAGGACAGCACCTGGGCGGCCGCGGCGCCGGTCTCCTCGGCGGCCCCCGCCACGCTCACGATGTTGGAGGTCACCAGTTCGGTGCCGACCGCCGCCTGCGAGACGTTGCGGACGATCTCCCGGGTGGCCGCACCCTGCTCCTCCACCGCCACCGCGACGGTGGTCGACACGCCGCTGATCTCCCGGATGCGGTCGGTGATGCTGCCGATGGCCGAGACCGCCTGTCCGGTCGAGCCCTGGATCTGACCGATCTGGGTTCCGATCTCTTCGGTGGCCCGGGCGGTCTGGTTGGCGAGCTCCTTGACCTCCGCCGCCACCACCGCGAAGCCGCGGCCCGCCTCGCCCGCGCGGGCCGCCTCGATGGTGGCGTTGAGGGCCAGAAGGTTGGTCTGGCCCGCGATGGTCGAGATCATCGCCACCACGTCGCCGATCCTGGTCGCGGCCGTGCTGAGATCCTGCACCAGGGTGGCCGTCCGCTCCGCTTCGACCACGGCGCGTTGCGCGAGCTGGGCCGAGCCGTCGACCTGGCGTCCGATCTCCTGCACGGACGAGCCGAGCTCCTCGGTGGCCGCCGCCACGGTGTTGACGTTGGAGGCGGCCTCCTCCGCGGCGGCGGCCACGGTGGTGGATTGGCTGGCGGTCTCGGTCGCGGTGCCGGCCATGCTCTGGGCCGTGGCCTGAAGCTCCGTGGCGGCGCTGGTCACCCGGGTGATGATGCCGCTCACGGCCGTCTCGAAATGATCGGCCATCTGGTGCATCCCCAGCCGGCGCCGCTCCTCCGCCGCCAAGTCGCTCGTCTTCTGCTGCTGGCGGAGGGTCTCGGTCTCCAGGAGGTTGTCGCGGAAGACCGAAAGGGCCGAGGCCATCGCGCCGATCTCGTTGCGGCGGCCGGAATAGGGGATGTCCCGCGCCAGATCGCCCCCCGCGACCGCCTGCATCGCACCGGTGATCCGAGCGATCGGACGCGTCACGCCGAAGAGGACGAACACCGCGCCGCAAACGCCGATCAGGAGCGAGACGCCGCCCACCGCGACCGTGAGCCAGAAGGCGTTCGCGTAGTCGATCTTCGAGGCGGCCTCCGCCGCGGCGGCCCCACGGTCGTTGTAGGCGACATCGTCGTCGATGACCTTCATCAGTTCCATGTAAGCCGGCCGCGTCATCTCGAACGCGTCGACCATCGCGCTCTGGTCACCGGCCCTGAACGAGGCCAGAAACCCGCCGCGGACCTCGTCATACGCGGCGTAGCGCTTGGCGATGTCTTCGGCGATCACCCGTTCCTCAGGGGCGGCGATGTACGACTGATGAGCCTTCAGGGCGGTTTCGACCGCTTTCTCGCGCGCCGCGTTGAGCGTTTCGAGCGAAGCCGCCGAATCCCGCCCCATGACATAGCGCGCATCGACAAGCCGTAGATTCGTCAACGTGAACTTGATCTCGCCCAAGCTCCGCACGCTTGGCATCCATACCGTAGAGATTTGCGTGGAATTTGCCCGGATTTTCTCCAAGCTCTTCATCGCTATCCCGCCCTGAACCACCAGGGCGGCGATGACAGAACCGATGATCGAAATCAATATCCACTTCAGCTTGATCGACATTGCTTGATAAGAGCGCCTAAAATGCTGTCGTGTCTGCGGCGATCAGAACACAACAGGCCCGAAAGACGATCTAGACTGTAGATTGATCGATTAAAGATTTGATAATCCGGACCCCGGTCACGATCGAAATTCATGGCCGGTGCCCGCCTGGATTCCACGCGGCGGTTCGAGGCGATCCGTGTCGCCGTCCTGTCGGCTCGCGGAGCGCCGTTTCCGGGGGGAACGCGCCGGCAGGCGAGCGGCCGAACGGCGACAGGGCGGAACCGCTCCAGTCCCGTGCCCCCGCGGCCTGCCTGGGCAGGACCGTTCGACGTCCGGCCGGTGAACGGGGCGGTGACGCGACCCGCGCGCCGGGCCCCAGGCTCATGACGGACCGGATCGTGACCGGTGGACCGTCGCAGCGACGCGGGAGCGCATCGGGAATGCGATCCTGCCGGCCACGCGCAGGAGAGGCAGGCCGGGACGAACCCATGCGTCCCGGGTGTCTGCGTAGACCGATCGACGACCAGGGTCGATCGGGCCCGTCAGGCGACCCACGCAGCCTTCTCGCCGTCACCGGTCCGTCGAAGGTCGGCAAGCGACGGGCGCGCAGCGGGCAACCGGCGGCTTGTCGCCCGCCGGTCGCCGAACTTATCGCCTCAGCGCGGCGGCGGCGCCTCGCTTTGCTGCTGGATCAGCGGCGTGATGCGGCGGACGGTCACCCGCCGGTTCTCGCGCGAGGCGCTCTGCGTGTTCACCTTCAGGTTCTGCTCGCCATAGCCCTGCGTGGTCAGGTTCTCGGGCGGCACCTGGAAGTTCTGCGTCAGCACCGTGGCCACCGACTGCGCGCGGCGGTCGGAGAGCGAGAGGTTGTCGATGTCGGCCCCCACCGCGTCGGTGTAGCCTTCGATCAGGAACACCTCCTGCGGATTGGCCTTGATCGCCCGGTTCATCGCCGACGCGATGGTGGCGAGGCGGGCGGCCTGGTCCGGCGTCACCGTGAACGAGCCGGTGTCGAAGTTGATCGTATCGATGTCAACGCTGCGCATGCGGGCGCGCAACTGCGGGCTGTAGCGGACCTGATCGAGGGTGTAGCGCCGGTCCACCGCCACCACCGGCGGGGCCGACAGGGCCTCGTAGACGGCGCCCTCGTCCGCCCCCTCGTAATCGACCACGTAGCGATTGCGCGGGATGCGGATGTCCGGCGGCGGCAACTCGACGACGTCCTCGTAGATCGGCCGCGCGACGCCGCCGCCGAAGCTGTTGTCGATGATGACGACCTCGCGCCCGTCGCGGGAGCGGCGGGACCGGCGCACGAGACGGCCGTCATCGTCCACGATGGTGACGATCTGCTCGCCGCCCGGCCGGTCGAGATACGTGATGGTATCGCCGCCGCGACGCTCGCTGCGATAGGCTCGCCGGTCGAGATCGCGGAAGCGCTCGTTCTCGTCGTGGCGGATGAAGTAGGTGTCGCGGTCACGCACGATGATGCGGCCGGGCTCGCGGATATAGGTCCGGCCCCCTTCCGAGAACTCGCGGCGGTCGCGGCGTACCTGATCGTAGTCGCGGACATCGTCATCGTCCCGGAAGCCGCCCGGGACGTAACCCGGCCGCCCCGGCGCATTGAAGCCGCTGCGCGCGTCGCGGCGCTCGAAGGCGTCACGCCGCTCGCGGTCCTCGCGACGGTCATCGATGCCGCGATCGTCGCGGCGGGCATCGCCGGGCCGGAGATCGGGTCGGCCCGCGTCGTCGCGGCCGGGGCCGTTCCGATCGGGGCCGTCGCGGCGCAGGTCGCGGGTCCCGGACTCCCTGGCAGCCGGATCTCTCGCATCCCGACCGCCCGGGATCGGTCCGTCCCGATCCGGCCGGGCGTCGGCCGGGTTGGCACCCGCACCCGGACGGCCGTCGGGACGCGGCGCGTCCGGATTCGGGGCACCGGGCGGGACGAACGGACGTCCCGGGACGCCGGGCCGCGCATTGGGCGCCGCGGCGCCGGGCTGGCCGGGCTGCGGAGTCGGGGGAGCCGGCTGGCCCGGGGCACGCGGCTCGCCGGGGGCATTCGGACGGCCCGGCTGGGCTGCGCCCGGCACGTTCGGATTGACGGGGTTGGCCGGGTTGCGGATCTCGGGTGCGTTCGGCGCCGGGGCCTGCGCCGGAGCGGGGGCTTGTGCAGCAGGCGGGGCTTGGCGCGGCTGCGCGGGCGCCGGACGGTTCGGCTCGGGCGCGGCGGGACGCTCGGGCGTGTTCGGCCGGTCGGGGGTGCGCTCCCGGGCGGCCGGCGGGGGCGACGTACGCTCCGTGGGCCCATCGGCACCGGGGGCACGACGCTGCGGCGCCTGATCCCGGTCCGGACCGGGGCCACGCTCCTCGCGGGCGGGACGCTCCTGGCGCGGCTCCGGGCGATCCGGACGGGCGGCGGGACGCTCGGCCGGCGGCGCGGCCGGCACACGCTCCTGGCGCTCCGGACGGGGCTCGGGTCGTTCTTGACGGGACTCAGGGCGCTCCTGGCGCGGCTCGGGGCGGGCGGCCGGCCGCTCCGGACGCGGCTCGGGCCGCTCCTGCCTTGGCTCCGGCCGCTCTTGGCGAGGTTCCGGCCGCTCCTGGCGGGGCTCGGGGCGGGGAGCCGGCCGTTCCTGGCGCGGCTCGGGGCGCTCCTGCCGCGGCTCCGGTCGTTCACGTCCGCCGCCGGGCGGCCCGCCCCGCGGACCTTCGGCACCCCCACCCCGGGGGCCCTCGCCCCGCGGCCCCTCGCCCGGCCCGGCTTGGGCCAGCAGGGCTTGGGCCAGCAGGATGGTGCCACCCGATGCGGAGTCCGGCCGGGCCAGGCTGGGGCCGGACAGGAGCAGGGCAGGCAGAACCGTGCCGGTCAGGAGAAGGTGGCGGATGCTCCGCATCGAAGGTCACTCACGTCGTTGATGAGGCCTTCGGAACAGAATGCGAGCGGGATGGTTCCCGTTTTTTGGCCGCGCGGCGCCGACTGTCCCCCTTCAGGGATTCCCCGGCCGGGGGGCGGTCGAGAACAGGTTCGGGGCGATGATGCGCACCGGCTGGCGCTCCTCGCCCGTCCCCGGCACGGCCGCGGCCGGCTCCGTCAGCGCAGGCGCATCGGAGGCGACGCCGGCACTGCGCGTGGCGGCGTCGGCGGCGAGGCCCGCGGCGGTCTTGTCGGCCCGTCCCACCAGGGTCAGGCGGACCTTCGGCGGGCGCGACAGGGCTTCGGCCTGCATCGGCGTGACGAAGATGTCGCCCTTGTGCCGGACCAGCATGCTCTCGGCCTTGACCAGGGACTGGGCCCAGCTCTGCCCCTCGCGCTTGCACGAGCAGTTCGGCGTGAAGGAGGTGCGGAACTTGAAGGCGTTGGGCAGGGCCGTGTAGGCGCGGCTCCCCTTCACGGTGGCGGCCTGTTTCAGGGCCTCGTCGCCGTGCGGCATCGAATAGGCGGCGGCTTCCGCGCCGGGGCAGAGGGCCTGGCAGAGCTCGTCGGCGCCCTCGCGCCCGTCGGGCAGGTTGGTCATCGGGAAGTAGGCGCCGTCGCAGGTGCGCACGCAGATCACCTGCGCGCCACCCCGCGCGCGCGCCTCGCCCGGAGGTCCGTCCGCCTTGATCAGGCTGCGGCTCGCAGCATCCGTGCAGGCGGCGGCGATCGCCTCCGTGAGCTGCTGCCGGCGGGCGGCCGTCACCTCGCCGTTCTCGGCGCCGTAGCCGGCGTTGAGCGCGCGGATGCGCTGTTCCACCGCGCCGCATTGCGGGGGGCGCGAATCGAAGAAGAGGAACCGCCCCCCCTCGCAGTTCAGGGTGCGATAATAGGCATTCAGGCGGCTGATCTCGTTCTGCAGGGCCCGCGCGGTGCTGGCGCCGTCGCTGAGGCCGGCGAGTTCGGAGCGGTAGCGCAGACAGGCGGAGGTCTGCGCCTCGGCGATACCCGTCAGGGTGGTGACGGCGAGGACGCCGGCGAGCACTCGGACGAGCGTGCGGATCTGGGAGGGGATCAGCGGCATGGCCTGATTGCAATGGATGGCGGGACGCCGCCGCGCGACGTCCCCCGAAGGAAACTTCGACGAAGCGAAGGCGAACGGGCTCAACACAAGTTTATTAGCGACCCTCGCACGACCGCGACACCCTTCCCACATCCGCTCGGAACAAACTGAGGGGAATGATACGATGATGTGGCTTCGGGGTCTCACAGGCTGCGCGCTGGCGCTGGGGCTCGGCCTCGCCGCACAACCGGCGCGCGCGGACGATGCGGACCGCATCTTCGACAAGTCGACCGTGTGGCGACCTCTGACACCCAACGACAAGCTCGTGGTCTACGGGATCGACGATCCGTCGGTGGCAGGGGTGGCCTGCTGGTACACCCAACCGGAGAAGGGCGGCATCAAGGGCACCCTCGGCCTCGCGGAGGATGTCTCCGACATCTCCCTCGCCTGCCGTCAGGTCGGCCCGGTGCAGTTCAAGGAGAAGTTCAAGCAAGGCGCGGTCGTGTTCAGCGAGCGCCGGTCGCTGATCTTCAAGTCGATGCAGATCGTGCGCGGTTGCGACACCAAACGCAACACGCTGATCTACATGGTCTACTCGGACAAGGTGATTCAGGGCTCGCCCAAGAATTCCACCTCCGCCGTGCCGCTGATGCCCTGGGGCACCGAGCCGCCGCCACGCTGCGACGCGTTCATGGAGAAGTAGCCCGGGAGACCGGATCGCCTCACGTCGGAGCGACCCGGCTGCCTGCCACGCTCGGGCGGGATCCATCCTGCCCGAGGATTCAATCCTGGCAGGTGATCCGGATCGGGCGCTCGGCGGGCTTGGCCACCGGGGCCGGCGGGATCGCGCCGGTATATTCGTCCTGGGCGGCGACGCCGAAGGAGCCGGCAGAGGCGAAGCCCTGCGCCTCGCACCAGGCATTGGCCACCACTTGGCCGCAGGCGCTCTCGCCATTGGTGAGGCAGTCGCCGACGCCGTACCCCTCGCTCGACGGGATCAGGAACGTCTTCTCGACGGTGCCGGGTGCCTTGGCCGGGCTTTCCCCGTCGGAGGCGAGGGCGCCGTGGGCGGAGAGGACGAGAGCGAGAAGAGCGCCGATACTGGCGGTCGCGCGGCGCATGGGCAGAACCTTGCTGGTGTCGGAAGCGTATGGGGCGAAAATTTCGCGGCACCGGGTTAACAAACCCTTTCGCCGTGCCGTCGTTTTCGCGGCAGGCGTTTCGAAGGCGTGCCGGTCCGGCGTCGTTCTCGAATTGCTCATGGTTTTGGGGTAGCGCAGGACGGGCGGCCCGGCCGTCGCCTTCGCGCAACAGGGCCCCGGGCGGAACGCGGCGACGGTTTGGCGGGCGCTTGGGTGCGCTGCGGCAAAAGCCGCGCGAAACCAACGCGCTGCGGTGTTTTCAGGGACGGACGGGTCCGGATGGAGGCCCGGGACGTAAGGAAAGTTTCATGGCCTCGATGTTGCGGCTCTACAACACGCTGACCCGCGAGAAGGCCGCCTTCACGCCGATCGATCCCACGAACGTACGGATGTATGCCTGCGGCCCCACCGTCTACGACGCCGCCCATATCGGCAACGCCCGGCCGATCATCGTCTTCGACCTGCTGTTTCGCCTGCTGCGCCACCTCTACGGCGCGCCCCACGTCACCTATGCCCGCAACGTCACGGACGTGGACGACAAGATCAACGCGCGGGCCGCCGAGCGCGGCATCAGCATCCGGGAACTCACCGACGGCACCCTGAAGGCCTTCCACGCCGACATCCGCGAACTCGGCGTGCTGATGCCGGAGGACGTCAACGTGCCGGGCGGGCGCCCGCGCTTCGTCGAGCCGCGGGCCACCGACCACATCGCCGAGATGCACACCATCATCGCCGGCCTGGTGACGCGCGGCCATGCCTACGTGGCGGACGGCCACGTGCTCTTCGACGTGCCCTCGATGCCCGATTACGGCGCCCTCTCGAAGCGTCCCCTGGACGAGATGGAAGCCGGAGCCCGCGTCGAGGTCGCGCCCTACAAGCGCTCGCCCCTCGACTTCGTGCTGTGGAAGCCCTCGAAGCCCGGCGAGCCGTCCTGGCCCTCCCCCTGCGGGATCGCCGAGCCCGGCCGGCCGGGCTGGCACATCGAGTGCTCGGCGATGTCCTGGAAGCATCTCGGCGAGCGCTTCGACATCCATGCCGGCGGCATCGACCTCATCTTCCCGCACCACGAGAACGAGGTCGCCCAGTCGCGCTGCTGCTTCGGCACCGACGTGATGGCCGACGTCTGGCTCCACAACGGCTTCCTCCAGGTGGAGGGGGAGAAGATGTCGAAGTCGCTGGGCAACTTCATCACGATCCGGGACGTGCTGAAGGATTGGCCCGGCGAGGTCGCGCGCCTCGCCATGCTCAAGACGCATTATCGCCAGCCGATCGACTGGACCCTGCGCGGCCTCGAGGAGGCGGCCCGGATGCTCGACCGGTGGTACGGGGTCGTCGGCGACGTGGCCGCGGCCGCGGCGATTCCGGAGGGCGTGCGCGAGCCGCTCCTCGACGACCTCAACACCGCCGCGGCACTCGCCGAGCTGCACCGCCTCGACGAGCCAGCGGCCCTGAAGGCCGGGGCGAACCTCCTCGGCCTGCTCACCCAGACGAAGTCGGTGCGCGACCAGGGCACCATCCGGGCAGCCGGCGTCGACGTCGCCCGGGTCGAGGCGCTGATCGCCGACCGGCGCGCGGCCCGGGCCGCCAAGGACTGGGCCGCTTCGGACCGGATCCGCGACGAACTCCTGGGCATGGGCGTCGCCGTGAAGGACGGCAAGGACGGGACGACCTGGAGCGTGGCGACCTGAGCCGGGCCGCCGCGCCGGGGCCGTCGCCTCAGAACCGCTCCGCCACCAGGGCTTCGGCGGCGGGGGCCGGCGCGACCGATCCGGCCGCGTCGCGCAGCAGGCCGACCACGTCGGCCGCCTCGGTGGCCACGAGGTAGCTCAGGTCGAGCCCTTCGCGGATGAAGCCCTGCCCCCGCATGTGGTCGAGGAGCGTCAGGAGGGGCGTCCAGAAATCCGCCACCGAGAGCAGCAGGATCGGCTTGTTGTGCTGGCCGAGCTGCGCCCAGGTGAGCTGCTCCACCAGCTCCTCCAGGGTGCCGATGCCGCCGGGCAGGGCCACGAAGGCGTCCGAGCGCTCGAACATCAGCCGCTTGCGGGTGTGCATGTCCTCCACGACGATGGTCTCCTGGATCTCGTCGAGCATGCGCTCGCGCGATTTCAGGAAATCGGGGATGATGCCGGTGACGTGGCCGCCGTTCTCGAGGACCGCCCGGGCGACGGTACCCATCAGGCCGACATTGCCGCCGCCGTAGACGAGGCCGATCCCGGCCTCCGCCAGGGCCTTGCCGAGGGTCACGGCCGCAGCCGTGAAGGCCGGATCGCCGCCGAAGCCCGAGCCGCAATAGACGCAGACCGTCCTTACCGGAGCCATGCCGGACCTCCCTGATGCGCAGCGGCCGGGGCCCGTCCGCCGCGGTCCACGAGCCAAACTGCTGATTTTACGGAAGATCCGGCCGTGATCCGGCGGGTATGATTTGGTGATCCGATCATGTTCGCTAATATGTCGCCATCAATCGCCGGTTTGTCGACGGGCCCGATCCCGCGGCGATGGAATTTCGGCCGCCGTGCCGGTGGACGAAGGAGTGGCGTGTCATGAGGGCGGAGTTGCGACGGAGCATCTTCCTCGCCTGCGTGGGGCTTCTGGCGGGCTTTGCCCTCGTGGTCACCCTCTACGGCGCAGGCACCCTGTTCAAGCGCGGCCTCGGATCCCCGGCGGGCTCCGGCGCCCCCGAGGAGAGCGCCCCCCCCACCGGCAAGCCCCCCGCCCGGACCGACGGCGCGGCCGAGCCGAATCCGCCGGTCCGGCGGGATGCGAGCCCCGGGGAGGGGGCGGCGCCGGCGGGAAAGCCCCTGGCGGCCCTGGGCCCGGGCCAGCCGTCGGCGCAGGCCTCGGGCACCTCGCCGGGCAGCGAGGCGCCGACCTTCGACATCATCCGGATCGAGCCCAATGGCGAGGCGGTGATCGCCGGGCGGGCCGCGCCCAACACCACCGTCGAGCTTCTGCGCGACAACGAGCCGATTGCCCGTGCGCTCGTCGACCCCTCCGGCCAGTTCGCCATCGTGCCCCCCGCCCTGCCCACCGGCAGCAGTGAGATCACCCTGCGGGTGCTCGGTGCCGACGGTCAGGCCCGGATCTCGCGCGACAGCGTGGCGGTGGTGGTCTCGCCCCATCGCAATGCCAAGCCCCTCATCGCCCTGACCTCCCCCGACAAGCCCACCATCGTGCTCTCGCAGCCGGACCCGGCTCCGGCGACGCCGGGGACCACCCTTGCCGATGCGGGCAGGACCGAGACGGGGAAAGCCGCGACCGGCAAAACCGAGCTTGGCAAGACCGAGTCCGGCAAGTCGGATCTCGGCAACACGGATTCCGGCAAGGCCGTTTCGGACAAGGCGGACGCGGGCAAGGGCACCTCGGGGAGAGATCTCTCGGACAGGGCCGGGGGCGGGCGGACCGGCAAGGCCGACGGCCGCGTCGCAACGACCGTGCCCGACGGCCGCGCCTCCCGGAATCCGGCGGCGGAGGCCGGCTCCGGCAGGGCCGACGCGGACCGCACCGGACCGGTGAAGATCGTCAGCGTCGAGGCGGAAGAGGGCGGACGGCTCTACGTCACGAGCCAAGCCCCGCCCGGGGCCACCGTGCGGCTCTATCTCAACGACGCCCTGGTGGCGCCCGGCAGTGCCGGCGCCGACGGGCGCGTGGCCTTCACCATCGGGCGCGGCGTCCGGCCGGGCGACTACAAGGTCCGGGTGGACCAGGTCGATCCCGTCTCCGGCAAGGTGAAGACCCGCTCCGAGGTCGCCTTCACCGTGCCCGCGGCCGTGGCCAAATCGGCGGCAGCGGGCGCGGGCCGATCGCCCGAGGGCGCGGCCGCCGTCGCGCAGCCGGGCACCCCGCCGGTGGCGCCCGGCCCGGTCGCACGCCTGGGGACGCCGGAGAACCCGGCCACGCTGCCCCCGGCGGCCGTGCCCCGGACAACACCCCCGAACCCGGGGACCGGAACCCCGCAAGCGCCGACGCCGGCACCCGCGTCGGCAGCCCCCGCCCCGGCGCGGCCGGCCCGGACGTCGCAGGAAGCCCGCTCACAGGAAACACCCTCGCGCGAATCCGCCTCGCGAGAATCTCCCTCGCAGGCGTCGCGTGCGCAGGACTCGGCCGCGCGGGACGCAGCCGCGTCGGGATCTCCGTCGCCGCAGGCCCCGCCCCGCGCCACCGCGGGCACGCCGCCCGCCCAGGCCGAGGCGCGCGGGCCGAAAAGTCCCGTCCCGGAGACGGCCCAGACGGCTCCCCAGACTCATGCCCAGACTCATGCCCAGATGCAGGCACAGACTCATGCCCAGATGCAGGCACAGACCCCGGCGCTCATGGACCGGAGCCCCACGGTCTTCGTCCCGGAGATCGGGACCGCGACGATCGTCCGGGGCGACAGCCTGTGGCAGATCAGCCGGCGCATCTACGGCAAGGGCACGCGCTACACGGTGATCTTCGACGCCAACCAGCCGCAGATCCGCAATCCCGACCTGATCTATCCCGGCCAGATCTTCGTCCTACCCACCGACGGCACCGCGGCTGTGCCGCAGGCCGACAAACGGGGCTGACGGCGCAGCCCCGACCCGGCTGTGCCGCAGGCCGACAAACGGGGCTGACGGCGCAGCCCCGACCCGACGGTGTCGCAACCCGACAAGCGGGGCTGACGGCGCGGCCCCTACGCGGCGGGCGCCGGCTCCGGCACGAGGGCCGGTCGCTCCTTGGGCACCGGCAGCGCCGCCTCGCTGCGCTGGAGGATCTCCAGGGCGGCGTCGGCCTCGCGCTGACGGCTCCACATGGAGGCATAGACGCCGTCCTGCTCCAGCAGGGTGGCGTGGTCGCCGCGCTCGACGATCACCCCCTTGTCGAGGACGATGATCTCGTCCGCATTGACCACCGTGGAGAGACGGTGGGCAATGACCAGGGTGGTGCGGCCCTGGCTCACGGTGTCGAGGGCATCCTGGATCTCGCGCTCGGTGAAGGAGTCGAGGGCCGATGTCGCCTCGTCGAGGACGAGGATCGGCGGTCCCTTCAGGATGGTCCGGGCGATGGCGACGCGCTGCTTCTCGCCGCCCGAGAGCTTCAGGCCACGCTCGCCCACGGGCGTGTCGTAGCCCTCCGGCAGGGCGGAGATGAAGCGGTCGATCTGCGCCAGGGCGGCGGCGGCGCGCACCTCCGCCGGGGTGGCGTCCCAGCGGCCGTAGCGGATGTTGTAGCCGATGGTGTCGTTGAACAGCACCGTGTCCTGCGGAACCATGCCGATGGCCACCCGCAGGCTGGCCTGCCGGACCCGCGAAATATCCTGGCCGTCGATGAGGATGCGGCCGCCCTGCGGCTCGTAGAACCGGAACAGCAGGCGCGACAGGGTCGACTTGCCGGCCCCCGAAGGGCCGACGATCGCCACCGTCTTGCCCGCGGGCACCGCGAAGCTGACACCCTTGAGGATGGGCCGGGCCGGGTCGTAGGCGAAGCGCACGTCCTCGAACCGCACCACGCCGTCCGAGACGGCGAGCGACAGCGCGTCCGGCCGGTCGGCGATCTCCGGGTTGCGGTGCAGGATCTGGAACATGTCGTCGATGTCGATCAGCGCCTGTTTGATCTCGCGATAGATCATGCCCATGAAGTTGAGCGGCATGGAGAGCTGCACCAGCATGGTGTTGACCAGCACGAAGCCGCCGAGGGTGGTACGCCCCGCCATGATGTCGCGCGCTGCCAGCCACATCACGATGGTCATGCCCACGGTGAAGATCACTGCCTGGCCGGCGTTGAGCACCGCGAGCGAGACGTAGGTCTGCGTCGAGGCCTTCTCGTACTTGGCCATCGAGACGTCGTAGCGTTCCGCCTCCCGCCGCTCGGCGCCGAAGTATTTCACGGTCTCGAAGTTCAGCAGCGAATCCACTGCCTTGGTGTTGGCGTCGGTGTCGGAATTGTTCATCCGGCGCCGGATCTCGATGCGCCACTGCGTCGCCTTCCAGGTGAAGGCGAGGTAGGCCGCCACCATCACGAACACGACCACCGAGTAGATCCAGTCGAACTCGTAGGCGAGGACGCCGATCACGAGCAGGAACTCGACGATGGTCGGCACCAGCGTCAGCACCATCAGGCGCGAGAGTTCCTCGATGCCGCCGCGCCCGCGCTCCAGCACGCGGGTCAGGCCGCCGGTCTTGCGCTCCAGATGGAAGCGCAGGGAGAGCCGGTGCATGTGCTCGAAGGTCTGGAGCGCGAGGCGGCGCACCGCATGCATCGCCACCTTGGCGAACAGCCCGTCGCGCACCTGCGTCAGACCCGCCATGAGGATGCGCGACAGGCCGTAGAGGCCGATCAGCAGCATCGGGGCGGCAAACAGCCCGGTGGGGATGGCCGCACCCGGCTTGGGGTCGGTCAGCGCCACCAGGGCGTCGGTGGCCCACTTGAAGGTGAAGGGCGTCACCATCGTCACGAACTTGGCGACGATCAGCAGGCCGAAGGCGAGGAAGACGCGTCGCTGCAGGTCGGGCCGGCCGTGGGGCCAGAGATAGGGCCAGAGACGGCGATAGGTGGCGACGAGGCCGGGGCGCGCGGGCGGCGCGGCCGCGGCCGGTGCCGCCGGGGCGGGATCGGTGCTCATTCGGGTCAGGAACTCGGGATGAAGAGGGCGTCGGGCCCGCATATAGGCGCCCCACCCGGCCAGCGACAGTCACGGGTGCCGGCGGGTCGGGCCTGCATGCACCGCAGGGACCCGCCGTCAGCCCTCTCCCGCCAGCCGGCGGAGCACCACGTCCCGCCCGATCAGCGGCAGCAGGCCGGCGAGATCCGGCCCGTGCTCCAGCCCGGTGATGGCGAGGCGCAGCGGCATGAACAGCGCCTTGCCCTTGGCCCCCGTGGTGGCCTTCACGGCCCCCGTCCAGGCCTTCCAGGTCTCCCCGTCCCAGGGCTCGGCCGGCAGGAGCGCGGCGGCGGCCCCGATGAAGGCCGGGTCGGCGATGACGGGGCTCACCGGGCCGGTGACCACGCGCCACCAGTCGCCCGCCTCCGAGACCTTGGCGAGGTTGGGCCGCACGGCCTCCCAGAACGCCGCGGCGCGCTCGGACGCGACCCCCTGCGCCGCGAGGCGGTCGGCGACCTCCGCATAGGGCATGACGTGGACGAGGCGGGCGTTGAGCCCGTCGAGCTCGTGCGGGTCGAACTTCGCCGGAGCCCGCGAGATCTGCGCAAGGTCGACGAGGCCGGCGAGCTCGTCCAGGCCCGCCACGGCGCGGACCGATTCGGCCGACCCGGTGAGCACGGCCAGCGAGCGCACGGCGCCCGGCTCGTAGCCGGCCTCGCGCAGGCCGCGCAGCGAGAGGTGGCCGAGGCGCTTCGAGAGCCCCTCCCCGTCCGCGGTGGTCAGGAGGTTGTGATGGCCGAAGACCGGGATCGCGCTGCTCAAGGCTTCGAAGATCTGCACCTGCACGCCGGTGTTGGTGACGTGGTCCTCGCCCCGGATGACGTGGGTGACGCCCATCTCGGCGTCGTCGGCCACGGAGGGCAGAGTGTAGAGGTAGCTGCCGTCGGCCCGGATCAGCACCGGATCGGAGAGCGAGGCGCAGTCGACATGGGCGGGGCCGCGCACGAGGTCGTCCCAGGCCACCGAGCGGGCGTCGAGCTTGAAGCGCCAGTGCGGCGTGCGACCCTCCGACTCCAGGGCAGCCCGCTCGGCCTCCGTCAGAGTCAGGGCGGCCCGGTCGTAGATCGGCGGCTGGCCACGCCCGAGCTGGCGCCGGCGGCGGCGCTCGAGCTCCTCCGGCGTCTCGTAGCAGGGATAGAGCCGGCCCATCGCCTTCAGGCGTTCGGCGGCCGCATCGTGGACCGCCACCCGGTCGGATTGCCGCGCGAACAGGTCGGGCACGATCCCGAGCCAGGCGAGGTCCTCGGAGACCGCGTCGGCGAAGGCCTGCGTCGAGCGCTCCCGGTCGGTGTCGTCGAGGCGCAGCAGGAAGCGCCCGCCCCGCGCCCGCGCGAAGAGCGCGTTGAGGAGCGCCGGCCGGGCGTTGCCGATGTGCAGGTAGCCGGTGGGCGAGGGCGCGAAGCGCACGAGGGGCGCGCCGGCGCGGGGCGTGTCGGCCTGGGGCGAGGTGGCGTGAGTCATGAGGCGCCCTCTAGACCATTTCGCCGGCCCTGAGGACTCCGGTGACGGGCGAAAGCCTCAGCCCCGGGTGCCCCATCTCACGCCCATCCGGCTCGGGGCATTCGAATCCGGCCCGAGGGCTGGTCCGCTCCCGCTGCGCGGCACGAAGGGCTTCGGCGTCAGGGTCTCGGGGATGGCGCTCTCGAACTCCTGCATCTTGGCGAATTGGCCCGCCTTGCGGAAGCGCCAGAGGTAGCCCGGCACCACCGCCTCCATGGCGGTGGGCTGCAGGCCGATGCCCTCCAGGGTACGCCCCTCGGCCTTGGCCGTCTCGGAGACGACGTTGTCGTTCTGGAGCAGGACGACCTGGTCGCGGGTGAGCTTCAGGCTGTCCGGCAGGAGGCCGAGGGTGAGGGTGTCGACCACCTCGAGAGCGCGGGCCTGGAACATCGCGGCCGGCTGCGGCAGGCCGAGGACCACGCGCTTGCGCATCGTGACCTTGAGCATGTAGCGCACCAGCGATTCCAGGGTCTCGACCTCCGGGCCGCCGAGTTCGTAGACCTTGCCGGCGGGCACGTGGCCCTCCACGGCGCGGGCCACCGCCTCGGCCACGTCGGCCACGTAGACGGGCTGGAAGCGCGACGCGGCGCCGGCCAGCGGCAGCACCGGCAGGGCACGGGCCAGGGCGGCGAAGCGGTTGAAGAAGCTGTCGCCGGGGCCGAACACCAGCGAGGGCCGCAGGATCACGTGCGGACCGCCGGCCTCGGCGACCCGGGCCTCGCCGAGGGCCTTGGTGCGGGCGTATTGCGAGGGCGAGTGTGCATCGGCGCCGATGGCCGAGACGTGGACCAGGGGCGCGCCGACGGCGGCCGCCGCCCGGGCGATCTCGCCCGCGCCTTCCGCCTGCAGCTGCGAAAAGGTCTGCTTGCCGGTCTCTTGGAGGATGCCCACGAGGTTGACGACGATGTCGGCGCCGTGGACCGCCCGGGCGATCGAGTCGGGGTAGCGCAGGTTGGCCTGGACGGCGACGATCTGGCCGACCTTGCCGAGGGGCTGCAGGAACAGGGCGAGGTCGGGCCGGCGCACGGCCACCCGGATCCGGTAGCCGCGCTTGGCCAGCGCCCGCACCACGTGGCGCCCGAGGAAGCCCGATCCGCCGAACACGGTGACGAGCTGCGAGGCGGGGCGGGTCAGGGGGAGGGTCTCGAAGCCGGTCATCGCTCGTGCGTCTCGAAAAGCGGCCCCCGCGCCGGTCCGGCCCCTGCGGGGCTTGGATCGGCGCCGGTCCTTGAGCCTGGTGCAGCGTATCTAGACCACTTCCAGGCCAGACGGGAGGCCGAACGATGAAATTCGGCCCTCGGCAGCTCCGGGGGAGCCTCAGCGCAGGCGCGGCTGGGGCTGCGGTCCGGCGACCGGGGTGCGCCGGCTGAGGCCCTTGTGGACATGCACCATCAGGGCGATGCCGAAGAGCGGGGTGACGAGGTTGAGCACCGGCACCACCATCAGGCCGGCCAGCAGCACGCCGGCGAGGAGCGTGGTGCCGCCGTAGTGGCGGCGCATGGCGCCGGCCTCCGCCATCGGCCGGAAGCGTCCGGCGGCGAGCTCGAAATACTCCCGCGACAGCAGGTAGGCATTGGCCCCGAAGAACGCGACGAGATTCACCCCCGGCACGAAGAACAGGATCAGCGCCACGAGGTTCACCAGCAGGGCGAGGCCGGCGAAGCGGACGGCGTAGAACATCGCGGTGCCGAGGGGCAGGGCGAGGCCGGGCGGCTCGCCCGGAAAGTCCGTGCGCTCGACGATCTCGGCCGCGTCGTCGAGGAAGTAGCCCGCCACCAGGATCGACACCGCCGGCATAACGTAGGCGAGGCCCACGAACAGGCCGGCCCCGGCGAAGAACACCGCCAGGGTATCGAGGAAGGGATAATCCACCGAGAGATGGTGCTGGGACAGGAACCAGTTGATCGCCCGCGTCAGTCCGAACCAGACGAGCACGAGGATGCCCACCGTGAGCCCGAGGGACTTCCACAGGATCGCGCGCAAGGGGGCTGAGAACACCTGCCGGACGGCGGCGAAGGCGGCCTGGATGAGCATACCTGGGTATCCCGTGGTCGTGGATCGATCCGTTCGTGAGGTCCCGGCCTGCGTCGCCCCCGCGCGCGCCGTGCCCCGAGGTTCTGGCGATGGCCGTGCGCAGGCGCAAGTGCGGGCCATCGCTGCACCACCCGTCCCGCCGGGCGGCGGACGGGCGATTCGCGGCGCCGACCCTGGACGCCCGAGTTTTCTGGCGTGTGACCGGCGTGCGACCGGTCGCACGGTGTCGCCCGGCACCGCCCTCTGCTAGGCCCATCGCCATCCTTCGCCGACAGGAACGAGACCGTCATCCATGCGGACGTCCCGCCCCGAGCACGAACGCTGGCGCCCGAGCATCGCGCCGCGCCTGGCCCCCCTGCCCGACGATCCGGAGGTCATCGTCGTCGGGGCGGGCGCCGCCGGCGTCGCGGCGGCGCGCGGCCTCGCGGCCCTGGGCGTCCGGGTGGCGGTCCTGGAGGCGCGCGACCGGGTCGGCGGGCGCCTCGTCACGGTCTCCCTGCGGGGTCACGCCGTCGACCTCGGCGGGCACTGGCTGCATGCGGGGCCGATCAACCCGCTGGTGCGGCTCGGAACCCAGCGGGGGGAGCCCCTGCGGATGGCGGCCCAGGAGAGCCATCTCTGGGTCGGGCGCCGGCGCGGCCGGCCGGCGGAGGCGGCGGCCCTCGGCCGTGCCTTCGCAGTGGCCGACCGGGCGATGAGCACCCAGGCGGGCTGGGCGGGGCCGGACCGGCCGGCGGCCACCGCCCTGCCGCCGGGCCTCGGACCCTGGGGCCGGCGGGTCGAGCGCGTCCACGGCCTGGTCTCCGGGCAGTCCCTCGCCCGCGTCTCGCTCCAGGACTTTCCCAGCATGGAGTACGGCGACAACCGCTTCATCGCCGGGGGCTACGGCGGTTATCTCGCCCGCCTCGCCCAGGGGCTGCCCATCGCCCTTGGGACGCCGGTCACCGGCATCGACTGGTCGGGCGCGGGCGTACGGGTGCACACGGGATCTCGGAGCTTCGCGGCCCGGGCCGTCATCGTCACGATACCCACCATGGTGCTGCGGGCCGCGCCTCTCTTCACCCCCGTCCTTCCCCCGGAGGTCGCGGAGGCGATCACGGGATTCGCCACCGGCATCTACGAGCATGCGGTGCTGCACTGGCCCTCCTGCCCATTCCGGGGGGCGGACCGGCTCGCGAGCCTCGTCGGCGGGCGCGAGGCGAGCCCGGGCCTCCTCACCCGGATCGACGGCACGCCGTTCCACTTCTTCGAGCTCGATGCGCCGATGGCCGCCGCCCTCGACGCCCGTGGGGCCGGGCCGGACGGGGTCCGCCACCTGGTGCGGGCGACGCTCGCCGCACATGTCGGCGCCCGCGCCCTGCACGACCTGAGCATCCCGGCGGTGAGCGCGTGGCGCCACGACCCCTGGGCGCGCGGATCCTGGGCCGTGGTGCCGCCGGGCCATGCCGATGCCCGGGTCCGCCTGCAGGCGCCCGTGGCGGACCGGATCTGGTTCGCCGGCGAGGCCTTGTCGCGCCTGCAATGGGGCACGGCGGGGGGCGCCTATGCGGAGGGCGCGCGGGCCGCCGCGGCGGTGGCCGAGCGCCTGCGCGCTTAGGACGGCCTCAGGCCGGCGCCCGGCGGAACATCAGGGGCAGGAGGGGGAAAATCTCGCCGAAGCGCACCGGCAGGGATGCGATGAGGTGGGGGATTTCGTCGGCCGGTCGGGCCGGGCTGAAGAGGAAGCCCTGGATGTCGTCGCAGCGGCTCGCCCTGAGCATCTGCGCCTGCTCCCTCGTCTCGACGCCCTCCGCGGTGACGGTGATCGAGAGCTTGCGCGCGAGGGTCAGGATCGCCTCGATGATCGCCAGGCATTCGGGTCGGCTGTCCATGTCCTTGATGAAGGAGCGGTCGATCTTGATCTTGTCCACCGGGAACCGGATCAGGTAGCTCAGCGACGAGTAGCCGGTGCCGAAATCGTCGAGCGCCACGCGGATGCCCAGGGCGCGCAACTCGTTGAGGTTGGCGATGGTCGTCGCGTTCATCTCGAAGAACACCGACTCGGTGACCTCAATCTCCAGGCGCTCCGGCCTCAGCCCGCTGGCCTCCAGCGCCTGGGTCACGTCGGCGACGAGGTCGGTGTTCCGGAACTGGATCGGCGAGAGGTTCACCGCCAGCCGGATGTCGTCGGGCCAGCGCGCGGCCTCCCGGCAGGCCTGCATCAGGACCCAGCGGCCGATCTCGGTGATCAGGCCCGAGGCCTCGGCGACGGGCACGAAATCGGCGGGGGAGACCGGGCCGCCGGCGCCGCGGGTCCAGCGCAGCAGGGCCTCGAAGGTACGGACCCGACCGTCCTCCAGACCCACCAGGGGCTGGTAGTGCAGGCTAAATTCGCCCTGCGCCACCGCCCGCTTGAGATCGACCTCGAGCTCGCGCCGCAGGCGCATCGTCGCCTCGAGGTCGGGCGAGAACACCCGGACCTTGCCGCGGCCGGTGGCCTTGGCCCGGTAGAGGGCGAGATCGGCCTTGCTGAGGAGGCCTTCGGGGCTGTGCGCATCGCGCGGCGCCAGGGCGAGGCCGACGCTGGCGCCGATCTCCACCTGAACCCCGTCGAGAGTGTAGGGTGTGCTCAGGGCCGCGATGAGGCGCCGGGCCAGTTCGGTCAGGGCATCCTCGTCGCCGCCGGGCAGGAGGATGGCGAACTCGTCGCCGCCGAGGCGCGAGACCAGCCCCTGGGGCGGGACCGTGCCGGTCAGGCGCTGGGCCACCCGGACCAGCAGGACATCGCCGAGGGCATGGCCGAAGGTGTCGTTGACGAACTTGAAGCCGTCGAGGTCGAGATAGAGCAGCGCGCAGGCCTCGCCCCCGGTCTGCGCCCGGGCGCAGAGCTGGGTCGCCACGCCCTGGAACTGGGTCCGGTTGGCCAGGCCCGTCAGCGGGTCGTAGCTCGCCAGATAGGCGATCCGCGCCTCGGACTGGCGGGTGTCGGTGATGTCCGAACCGACCCCGCGAAAGCCCAGGAAGGTCTCGCCGCCGTCGGTGATGGGCCTGCCGCTGAGGCGCCACCACCGCGTCAATCCGCCGATGGTGACCTCGACGACGCGCTCGCGAAAGGCCTTGCGCCCGGCGACGAGGGCCAGGATCTCGGCGATCTCCGGGGTCATCCGACGGGGCTTGCGAACGCCGAGAAAGAGCGCCGCGAACGGCGCCTCGTGCAGGATCGCCGGGTCCTCGCCCGCCACCTGGCCGATGCGCTCGGACACGTGCTGGAGGCGTCCCAGCGGGTCGGTCTCCCAGAGCCAGTCGCTGGTGCTCGCCTCGAAGTCATGGAGCAGCAGGCTGATCGTCTCGTTCTGCTCGCCGACCCGGACGCGATCGATGATCCGCTGTTCCGAGAGGCGTCCCATCCGCCCGGCGGTGAAGGCGACGAAGGCCGAATAGACGCCCATCAGCATCGCCAGCCACCCGTTGGCGGCCCCTCCGACGAGGAACAGGGCGGCGAGGCTGCCCAGGGCGATCGGCGCGGAGTAGACCAGGCCGAGATGCGCGAGCGAGCCGAAGGTGTAGGTGGTGGCCATCAGGCCGGCCCCGATGGCCACCACGAAGGTCTGGTCCTGGGTGCCCGCGGTGGGGAGGATCATCAGCGGCATGCTGGCCCAGGCCAGCCCCAGGATCAGCGAGAACAGGGCGGCGAGCCGATGCCCGGTGACGACGTCGCGCTCCCCCAGGCGCCGCCGGCGGTAGCGCCGCGCCCCGATCGCCGCGAGGGTGATGGGACCGGCGACGCTGCCGAACAGGATCAGCAGGTAGGTCCGGTGCGCCTCGCTCCAGAAGAGCAGCAGCACGGCACCGACGACCACCGTATGGGTCAAGGCCAGGTAGGGTGCGAATTGCAGCACCTCGTCGAGATGGCCGGCGCGGGCCTCCAGATCGTAGCGATTGGTCCGAAGGCTCGCGGCGCGGGACGGCGCCCCCTCGGCCGCCGGCTCCGGGCTCCCCGGTGCCGAGGCGCGAACGCGATCACCCGCCCGGCGTCCCCACGTGGCCTCGCGCACCCGCGCCCCGGCGGCGGGGGAGACGAGCGGCCCGGAGGCGAGGGAGGGGCAGGCGAGGACGGGGGCAGGTGGACGCGGCATCAGCTGAGCGATCTTCAGGTTATCGCCAGCAGTGGGGGCCTGCCGGATCGACCCGACCGGACAGGACTTGACGGAATCGGGGTCGCATCGTCCGCGTACCGCATCGTCAAGTCTCCGACTGGAGGGCGAGGCCACAGGCTAGTCCCGATCATTTGATAGAAACTTAATTGTAGCCTTTCGCGCAGTCCCGCAGCGGTTGCGTCGCCAGTTATCCCGTCCCGGATCGCCCCCTCCTGATCGCCTCAGAAACCGGACCGGCCTCGGACGGGCCGGAGGCACTCCCGCGTCACGAGAAGAGATCGCGCGTCACAACAGGACGTGGGGGCCGAGATCCTTCGCCGGAAGGGGCTGGAGGAACGCCGCGCCGATGCCGTCCTCGAAGCAGCGCGCGACCGTGGCCGGCGTTCGGCCCAGGGTGATCTGCGTGCCGGGCTCCAAGCGGATGTCGATCCGCACGGCCGCGCCCGAGGCCGAGACGTTGAGGAGGCGGCCCGGGATCCGGGTGCCGCAGGACATCGTGACGAGGATGTCGGGCGAATCCGGCACGAAGCGCGGATGGACGCGCTGGGGCACCTCGCCGCCGTTCTGCTCGGCGGCGAGGTCGAGCAGGCGACGCACGATGACGGGCAGCGGGGCCTCGGCGCGGATCACCCGGGTGACGAACTGCTCCTTGCCGCCCTCGATGACCTGGGCTTCCATCGCGCCCGCGTGCCGGATGCTGCAGGACAAGATCTCGCCCAGGGACGGCACGACGGACGAACGGAAGCGAAGACCTGTGACGGAGAGATCGGCGGTGACGGCGTAGAAATCGGCACGATACCGATTCCAGCAGAGGGCAGGCAGGATCACTCTCGTCTGCGTTGCTGTGAGGGTCTCGCCCATGGCCATCCTGAGGTTGCGGAGCCATAAGACGGGCCGCCCCCCGACATTCCTTTACCCGAACGCCGAAAATTTGATCCAACCGGGCCCGGGAAGGCCGGCCATGCACGATTTCCGTGCAGAAGGCCCTGCTCGGAATCCTCGCACGCCGCATCGGTGCGGACCCGCCCCTCACCCGGTCGGACGGGCTAGGGATGGCAGTCGCTGCTCGACGCCAGGGTGTCGAGGCGGGTGAGGTCGCCGACCACCGCGAATTCGCCGTAGTTGAGCCGCAGCGCGCCGCTGACGCCGTTCTCGTAGAGGTCGAAGCTGAGGACGTAGATCGGCGTGCGCTCGCCCTCGCCGGGAATGTAATAGCTCAGGGTGACGGGCCAGCGCGGCACGGTCGCCATCGGCCCCTCCCGCAGGGGCTTGTCGCGCTCGGCCGCCTTGTCGGAGGCCGCCGGCGCCGGGACCTGACGGCCGATGACCGCGAGGGTGTCGTAAACCTTGCGCCCATCGTCGGAGCCGTCGAAGACCTTGACGGAGACGGTGCTCTGCCCGTCGCGGGCCGCCTGGATCAGGCGCCGCATGTGCACCGTGGGGAAGAGGACCTCGCCCGCATCCTGGAACTGGTCGCGCTTGGGCTCCTTCAGCTTGACCTTCAGGAGGTCGGAACTCGATTCGGCGGTGCCGTCCACAGCCTGGCCGGGCGTGCCGTTGAGTACCGTGCTGGTCTTGAAGCGGTAGCTGCGCCCGTCCCCGCTCTCGAACGTGCTGTTGCGCAGGTCCGAGGTGCGGCTGCCGGTCTCGCCACTCTCCAGAACGGTCACCTGGCGGGTCTGCATCGTGTAGCCCTTGCAGGCATCCCCGGTGAAATCGATGACGATGCGCCCCCGCGCGCTCTCCACCGCCCGCGTGCCGCTGCTCTCGGCGAGGGAGAGATCGTAGACGGCCCGATGGTTGGCGAGGGTGATCGGCGCGGCGGCCCCTGCCCCGGTCGCGAACAGGACGAGACCGACGGCGATGCCGGGGACGGCCAGCCGCGCCCTCGGGACGGCTGCACTCACGCTGGGACGACGCATGGACTCTCCTGACAGGACGGGGCCGGAGGACAGGGGCCCCGCCGACGCCCCTCAGATAGGGCACCCCGCGGGCCCGCGCGAGGCTCGGTCCCCCCGTCCGCATTCGCCGCGCCGACGGGGCGCCCTAGATCGGATCGGAGAAGAAGAACCGGAAGACGGGAGAAGGAAACGCCCATGGACGCCGATACCCTGCGCTCGCTCCAGGCCCCGATCAAGGACCGCTACCGCAACGCCCCGGACTCGGCCGTGGTGACCCTGCGGGCCCGGGGCAGCCTCGACGACACGGCCATCGCTTGCAAGGTCGAGACCGGGCGCGCCCTCGCGGTGGCGGGCCTGCACCCGGCCACCGGCGGCTCCGGCGCCGAGCTCTGCTCGGGCGACATGCTGCTCGAAGCCCTGGTGGCCTGCGCCGGCGTGACCCTGAAAGCGGTGGCCACCGCGATCGGCGTCGCGCTCCGGTCCGGCACGGTGAGCGCCGAGGGCGACCTCGATTTCCGCGGCACCCTCGGGGTCGACAAGGCGGCGCCCGTGGGCTTCCGCGCGATCCGCCTCACCTTCGCCCTCGACACGGACGCCCCCCCGGACAAGCTCGACCAGCTCCTCAAGCTGACAGAGCGCTACTGCGTCGTGTTCCAGACCCTGAACCACAAGCCGGAGCTGGCCGTCACCCTCGCGCAGGGCTGACCGGCAGCGCCGGGTTTCGCGCCGGGGCGAATGATCCCGGGGCCGTGCTGGCGCGTTCCCCTCGACATGATGATTTTTCAATGGACGGTCGGCGTCCTTCTCGGCGCCGTGCTCCTGGCGGGGCTCGCCCGCCGGGTGGGTGCCCCTTATCCCGTCTTCCTGGCCCTTGGGGGCATCGGCCTCGCCTTCATCCCGGCCGTGCCCAACCTGGTGCTCGACCCGGAGCTGGCGCTGGCCCTCTTCCTGGCGCCCGTCCTGCTCGATGCGGGCTACGACACCTCGGTGCGGGACCTGCGCACCCACTGGCGCCCGATCGCCGGCCTCGCCTTCGGGGCGGTGGTCGCGACCACGGCCGCCGTGGCCGTGGTGGTGAAGTGGCTCGTGCCGGACATGCCCTGGGCGGCCTGCATCGTGCTCGGCGCGGTGGTGGCGCCCCCCGACGCCGTGGCCGCGCTGTCGGTGCTGCGCCACGTCTCGCTGCCCCACCGCCTCACGACGATCCTGCGCGGTGAGAGCCTCCTCAACGACGCGGGCTCGCTGATGATCTACCGCCTCGGGGTCACGGCGGCTGTCACCGGCACCTTCTCGGTGAGCCAGATCGGCCCGGCCTTCCTCGTGGGCATCCTCGGCAGCCTCGTCGCCGGGCCGGTCCTCGCCCTCCTCTACAGCGCCGCCACGCGCCCGGCCACCGACGCGCCGAGCGTCATCGTCCTGCAGTTCGTGGCCGCCTTCGGAATCTGGATCGGAGCGGAGCACGTGCACCTGTCCGGGGTGCTCACCGTGGTCACCTTCGCCATCACGGTGGCGCGCATCGCGCCGGGCCACACCCCGCCGCGCACCCGCATCGTCTCCTACGCGGTCTGGGACACGGCGGTGTTCGTGCTGAACGTCCTCGCCTTCGTGCTGATCGGCCTGCAGATCGGTCCGATCCTGGAGCGCCTGACCCGGGAGCAGCAGATCTCCTACGCGCTGGTCGGCGCGGCGGTGTTCCTCACCGTGGTGGTGGTGCGCTTCCTCTGGGTCCTGCCCACGGCCCACCTCGCCCGCCTGGGAGCCGACGGGACCGAGACCCGCGACCGCGGGCTCTCGGCCGGGATCGCGGTGTCCTGGGCGGGCATGCGGGGCATCGTCACCATCGCCACGGCCCTGGCCCTGCCCGACGGCGATCCGGGCTTTCCCTACCGCGACCTCATCGTGCTCACCGCGTTCTGCGTCATCATCGGCACGCTGACGATCCAGGGCCTGACCCTGCGTCTCCTGCTCGGCCGGCTCGGGTTGGAGGACAACGACCCGGTCGGGCGCGAGGTCGGGCACGGCCGCACCGAAGCCTACCGAGCCGCCCTAGAGAGCCTGGAGAATGCCGAGGATGCCCCCTCCGAGGCCTTGCGCGAGGAGTTCCGCATCGCCCTGGAGCAGGCCGAGGCCCGCGACACGGGCTTCGCCTCCGAGGCGCTGCCCGCCGATGCCGCCCGTCGGCGCGCCATCGAGGCGGCCCGCGACCGGGTGCTGGCCCTGCGCCGCTCCGGCACGATCGGCGACGACGCCTACTACGTGCTGGAGGAGGAGTTCGACTGGGCCGAGATGAATGCGACGCCCCGGGCCGAGACCTGACACGCGGGCGCGGAGTCGCATCTCGACCCCGACGCCTCAGGCCACGGGCGCCACCCGCAGGGAGAAGTGTGCGCCCTGCACGTCCGGGGCGACCGCGAGGGCGCCCCCGAGCTGGCGGGCGAGGCTGTTGATGATGCGCATGCCGAGGCTGGCGCTGCGCGCCGCCGTGGGATCGAATCCGTCCGGAAGCCCGGCGCCGTCATCCTCCACCGCGAGGATCAGGCCGGCCGCCCCGTCGGGCCGGGCCTCGACCCTGATCTCGCCCTCGCCGTCCGCGTAGGCGTACTTGATCGCGTTGGTGACGAGTTCGTTGACGAAGAGGCCGAGGGGGATCGCGAGATCGGCGGGGATGTTCATCCGCGCCGCGCGGCAGACGAGGCGGTGGCGCGGCGCGCTCTCCTGCAGCTTGGCGCAGAGGGCCTCGAGGAAGCCCGCGACGTCGATCGCCTCGAGGCTCGGCTGGCGCCAGAGCTGGTCGTGGACCTGGGCCACTGCCTCGACCCGGGTGCGGGCATCGGCGAGGGCGCTTTTCACGTCGTCGTTGTCGGAGCCCCGGGCCTGGAGCCCGAGAAAGCCCGCCACCACCGCGAGGCTGTTCTTCACCCGGTGGCTCATTTCCCGGGATAGGAGCTCCTGGCGCTCCAGGGCCGCCTTCAGCCGTGCCTCGGCCCGCTGGCGCTCGATGGCACCGCCGACGAGGTTGGCGAACCCCTGCATGAAGGCGATGTCGGCCTCCTCGAACTGGCCCTCGCGGGTGTCGTCCACCTCCAGCACGCCGTAATTGCCGTCGCGGTTGGCGATCAGCACGTTGATCGCGCGGCGGATGCCGTGGTCGGCCATCAGCTTCGGCGTGCGGAAGCGCGTCTCGTTCTCGAGATGGTTCGAGATCACGGGCCGGCCGGTCTTCAGGGCATAGCCCGCCGGCGAGGCGAGGTCGGCACCGATGATGGTGGTGCCCACCGCGTCCTCGGCCCAGCCCACACCGGCACAGACGAGGAGGCAATCCTGGTGCGGTTTGTATTCCAGCGCCTTGCAGAACTGCGCCTCCATGCCCTCGGCACAGAGTTCGGTGGCGCGCTGGAGCAGGGGCAGCAGCTCGGTGGCCCGCAGGGCTTCGACCCCGAAATCGGAGAGGATCGCCTGCTGCCGCAGGCGGATCGCCAGGGCCTTCGGCGCCAGTTCGGTCATCGCTACGCTACACGTCCCGGTTTCGGCGCGGCCGGGCCGCCCGTCCGCATGGCTCCCTTGTGCGACACCCGGAGCGCTGCCCGCAAGGTCATACAGCACGGTCCGCACGAGAGTTGATGGCCCGCGCCCGGCTCAGATCTCGATCTCGGTGCCGACCTCGACCAATTGCCGGGTCGGCACGCAGAAATGCGCGCCGGTGCGCTCGGCGTTGCGCAGGAGGAAGGCGTAGATCTCCTCCCGCCAGGTCGCCATGCCGCGCTGGTCGCTCTTCGGGATGATGGTCTCGTGCCCGATGAAAATCGTCAGATCCTCGAGGCACTCTGCCGGCAGGCGCTTGGCATCCACGGCGCAGCGGAGGCCGTCGGGCACCGAGGCATCCTCCATGAAGCCGTAGCGCAGGATCACGCGGGTGATGTCGGGCGTGATCGGGATGACCTCGGCGCGCTGATCGCGAGCGACGGCCGGCTCCTCCTCGTAGCGGGCGGTCACGATGAGGATGCGCTCGTGCAGGGCGTGGCTGCGCGCGACGAAGCGGGACAGGTGCAGCGGAATGGCGCTGGTGGCGGAGGACAGGAAAGCGGCGTTGCCCGGCAGGACGATCGGCGGATCGCGCCGGAGCTGCTCCAGGAATTCGACCTCGGGCTGGCGCAGGGCGACCCGGGCCGACTCGACGAGCTGGTTTCCTTTGCGCCAGGTGAGCATCAGGAACGCCACCACGGCCGCCAGCATCAGCGGAAACCAGCCGCCCTCGAACAGCTTCACGCTGTTGGCCCCAAGGAACACGAAGTCGATCGCCAGGAAGAACCCGTTCACCGCCAGCACGGCCACGGGGTTGTAGCCCCATTTCAGCGCCACGAGGGCGGCGAGCAGGGTGGTGATCGCCATCAGGGAGGCGACGGCGATGCCGTAGGCGCCGGCCAGGGCATCCGAGGAACCGAAGACCAGGACCGCGCTCAGGGTGGCGGCGGCGAGCAGCCAGTTCACCATCGGCACGTAGATCTGTCCGCGCTCGTGCCGGGCGGTGTGGACCACCCGCATCGGCGGCAGGAAGCCGAGCTGAATCGACTGCTGGGTGAGCGAGAAGGCCCCCGAGATGATCGATTGCGAGGCGATCACGGTGGCGACCGTGGCGAGGCCGATCAGCGGATAATGCGCCCAGTCCGGGCTGAGGCGGTAGAACGGGTTCTCGATGGCGTCGGGCTCGACCAGGAGCAGCGCGCCCTGTCCGAAATAGTGGATCACCAGGGCCGGCAGCACGAGGCCGAACCACGAGGCGCGGATCGGGCCGGCTCCGAAATGCCCGAGATCGGCATACATCGCCTCGCCGCCGGTGACCGCGAGGAAGGCCGCGCCCAGCATGGCGAAGCTGACGTGCCAGCCCGCATGCGTCAGGAATTCGACGGCTTTGAGCGGGTTGAGAGCGGTCAGGATCTGCGGCGCATGCCAGATGCCGCCGAGACCGAGCAGCGCCAGCACGACGAACCAGACGAACATCACCGGGCCGAAGATGCGGCCGATGAAGGCCACGCCTCGGCTCTGGACCAGGAACAGCCCGACCAGGATCAGCACCGTGATCGGCACGACGAAGCGCGACAAGGCCGGTGCCTCGACCTTCAGGCCCTCCACCGCGCTGAGCACCGAGATCGCCGGCGTGATCGCGCCGTCGCCGTAGAGGAGCGCGGCGCCGATGAGGCCGACCACGAGGAGAAGGCCGGCCCAGGAGCCGGGCTTGGCGTTCCGGGCTCCGAGCAGCGCCAGCATGGCGACGATGCCGCCCTCGCCGCGGTTGTCGGCGCGCAGGATCAGCACGGCGTACTTGATCGAGACGATGAGGATCAGCGACCACAGGATCAGCGAGACGGCCCCCGTCACCGCGATCGGAGTCGGGGGCGCCCCGGCACTCGCGGCGCGGACCGCCTCCTTGAAGGCGTAGAGGGGGGACGTGCCGATATCGCCGTAGACGATGCCGAGCGCCCCCAGCATCACCGCCGGGCGCAGGGCCGGCCGTCCCGAACGGGATTCCTCGTGGACCACGGGCACGCTCTCCGGCAACGGCGAAGGTTCGCTCTGCCGCTCGCAGGTAGGGGCGGCTGTCCGCCCGACCAGGGGCCGGGCCGCCCTCCGGCGTGAAACCCCGGGCGGGGACGTCACTCGAGCCGGACCACGACGCTGTCGCTGGCGCCCGTGGCGTCCATCACGGAGATCCGCGCGAAGCCGGCACCGTCCGGAGCCCAAGCCGATTGTCGGCGCGCGCCCCCCGCCACCGGCAGGCCGTCGACCATCCAGGTCAGGGGCGGCACGCCGCCCAGCGCCTTCAGGGCGAGACGCGCCGACGGGGCGGGCTCCGGCTCCGACAGGCCCAGATCGATGCGGGCGCCGTCCGGCGGGTAGGCGATCTTCAGGGCACCCCCCAGCGCCGCCGACAGGGTCTTGGGGATGTCGCGCCGGATGTGGCGCAGGGGCGGCGGCAGGCCGGCCGTGGTGGTCACCAGGGCGTCGCGCGGCATCGGCACGGGGTCGGGCTCGCCGCCGAAACGAGCGAACGCATCGAACAGGATCGGGGCCGCCACCACCCGGCCGACGAGGCCCGGCACGGCATTGCCGTCCGGCCGTCCGACCCAGACCGCGAGGGTGATGCGCCGGTCGAACCCCACCGCCAGGGCATCCCGGTAGCCGTAGGAGGTGCCCGTCTTGTAGGCGAACCGGCCCGCTAGGGCATTCTCGGGCGGCGGCGCACCCCGAAGGATGTCGGCGACGTACCAGGCGGCGACGGCGTCCGTGATGCGGGCCTCCTGCGGCGGCGCGCCGGCCCCTCCGCCCGACGCCTCCCCGACGCGACGGGTCAGGTTCGGTACCAGCCCCTGCCGGGCGAGTCCGGAGAACAGGCGGGCGAGGTCGGTGAGGGTGATCCCGAGGCCGCCGAGCGCCACCGGCAGGCCCGGCGCGGTGTCGCGGGGCAGGTCGATGCGGGCGCCGGCGGCCCGCAGGCGGGCGATGAAGCGGGCGGGGCCGACCCCTTCCAGCAGGTCCACCGCCGGCACGTTCAGGGAGAGCTGGAGGGCGCGTCGCGCCGTCACGCTGCCCTGGTAGCCGAGGTCGAAGTTCTCGGGGGCGTAGGCCCCGGCAAAGCGCACCGGCCGGTCGTCGAGCTGCGTCTCGGGATGCGCCAGCCCGGTCTCGAAGGCGAGCGCGTAGATGAACGGCTTGAGGGCGGAGCCCGGCGAGCGGATCGCGCCCGTCATGTCGATGGCGCCGGCGCGACTCGCATCGAGGTAGCCGGGGCTGCCGACCTGGGCCAGAACCGCGCCCGTGCGGTTGTCCAGCACCAGGATGGCGGCCGAGATCCCGGGTCCCTGGGCGGCTGCGCGCTCGGCGGCCAGGGTTTCGAGACTCGCCTGCAGGCGGCCGTCCAGGGTGAGGCGGATCGCCTGGGCACCCGGGTCGGCGGCATGGGCCGCCTCCGCCGCGTGGGCGGCGAGCATCGGGAAGGGTTTTCGCGCGGATGGCACCGGCTCGGCGCGGGCGGCCTCCGCCTCGGCCGCCGTGACGACGCCCTGAGCGGCGGCGATGGCGAGGACCCGGTCTCGGGCGCGCCGGGCCGCCTCGGGGAAGCGGTCGGGTCGCCGGGCTTCCGGCGCCTGCGGCAGAGCCACGAGGAGCGCGCTCTCGGCGAAGGTGAGCCGGGCCGGCTCGCGGCCGAAATACGCGAGGCTGGCGGCACGCAGGCCCTCGACCGGGCCGCCATAGGGAGCGAGCGCCAGGTAGAGGTCGAGCACCCCGTCCTTGCCGAGGCGACGCTCCAGCTGCACCGCCCGCACCATCTGGCGCAGCTTGGCGGCCAGGGAGCGCTGGGCCCGCGGCTCGACGAGGCGGGCCACCTGCATCGACAGGGTCGAGCCGCCCGAGACGATGCGGCCCGCCCCCAGCCATTGCCCCGCGGCCCGGAGGGTCGCCGCCGGATCGACGCCTGGATGGCTCGCGAAGCGCCGGTCCTCGTAGGCCGTGAGCATGGCGCGGAAGCGCGGATCGACCTGGGACCCGGTCACCGGCAGACGCCAGCGCCCGTCGGCGGTGGCGAAGGGGCGCAGCAGCCGCCCGTCGCGGTCGAGCACCACCGTCGAGCGGAGCCCGGCCGGGATCAGGTCGAGGGGCGGCAGGGTTTGGATGAAGTGCCAGAGGGCGAGGGTCGGGCCGAGACAGACAACGGCAAGGGCTGCGAGCGCGAGGCGCCGAAGTCCCCGCCCCGTTCCGGGGGCACTCGGAGTTTCACGGTCACGCGCACCGCGTCCCCCCCTCCACGAGGGGGACGCGGTGCGCCATGCCGTGCGCGCCCGATCGGACCGGAGAGGAGGGTCGCGGTCCGTATCCACGGCCCTACTTCGCGCTCACCGTCATCGAACCGAACCCCGTACGCCCGAAGCGCTCCGGCCGGTACATGTCCTCGATGGTGGCGGCCGGGTGAACGTAGGTGCCGGGCGAGACCGCCCGCACGGTGTAGGCGACCCGGAAGAAGGCCGATTGCTCGGGGGTGCGCTCGTAGGCGGCCACGAAGCGGTCGTCGCGGAACTCGGTGTGCACCGGCGCCACGTCGGACTTGGCGAAGGCGAGACCGGTGAGCGCATCGGCATCGAGGAGCTTCGGGTTGTCGATCTCCAGGCCGGCGGGCAGCCGGTCGACCAGGAGGAGGCGACCGGCGCTGGCCTTGGCCTCGGTCACGGTGAGCACCACCACGAGACGGTCGTTCTGGTGGATTCCTTGCGCGAGATCCACCGGGGCGCCGTCGAGACGGTGATAGCGTCGCTCGATGGTGTAGCCGCGCGCCTCGGCCGGCTCGGGAGCGATCGGATTGCCGCTGACGCTGACCACCGCCTGCACGGGCTGGGTGCCGGCATTGACCAGGGTGACGGGTTTCCCCTTCAGGGCGGCGGCGCGGTAGCGGCGCGCCAGAGCACCGCTCTGCGGTTTACCGTCCAGGGTGAAGCGGAGGTTGTCGGAATCCGCGCTCAGGCCCTCGGCGGCCAGCACCATCCAGGCCTCCTCCTGCGTGCTGGTCGGCCGGCCGGCGGCCCGCTCGGCCGCGATGATGGCACCGAGCGGCTTGACGCTGTCGCGGGCAAGCCCCGTCTCGGCGGCCAGCGCCAGCAAGCCCGCGCTGTCGCGCAGGCGCGAGCCGTAATCCGGCCGGTAGGCCGAGGTCGTGGAAGCCGCCTCGCGGAAACCGGCCAGCGCCGAGGCGAAGGCTTTCGCCGCCCGGCCCCGGTCCCCCAACAACGCCAGGGCCGCCGCGATCTGTCCGCGCGCGAGGGGCGTCGCGAACGCGGCCAGCTTGGTGTCGACGAGGTAGCGCAGGTCGCCCATCACCGGGCGGCCGTTGCGGGCGAGCACGTAGGCGGCGTAGGCGATGTCCATGCCGCCGTCGCCGACCTCGGTGGTGTTGGCCACCGCGTTGCGCAGGCGGTCGAGGGCATTGGCGAAGGCGGTCTGGGGCACGGCGAACCCGCGCTCCCGGGCCCGGGTCAGGAAGTCGGTGACGTAGGCGTTGAGCCAGGTGTCGCTGGCGCCATCCGTGGACCACAGGCCGAAATCGCCGGCCGCGTTCTGGCGGCCGAGCACCCGCTCGATCGCCTGGCGCACGCGCTCGTCGGCCTTGTCGAGGCCGAGCAGATCCTGACCGAGCTGATCTTGAGCCGCGAGGCGGTGGACGTAGAGGAGCGGCATCGCCCGACTCACCGTCTGCTCGGAGCAGCCGTAGGGATAGCGGTCGAGGGACTGGAGGAGCGCCGGCACGTCGATGCCGGCGAGATTCGAGGCGGAGAGCGAGACCGTGCCGGTGCCGGGCAGGATGTCGGCCAGGAGCTCGTCGGAGAGGTGCAACGCCGCGCCGGGTTCGAGGGTCTCCACGGAGCGGCGGGCGAGCGCCCCCGTGCCGGGACCGATGGTCAGGGCGAAACTCTGGCCGACGCCCTCGGGCAGTCCGGGGCCGCTGAGCGTGAGGTCGATCCGCGACGGGCCCGGCCCGGCAGCGGTGATGGGAATGACGAGGGCCCCCCTGGCGCCCGCCTCCAGCCGCAGGGTCTTGTGCAGGGCCTCGGCACCGACCAACACCGAGCCGGTCAGGTCGAGATCCACGGTGTAGTCGCCGGCCGGCCCCTCGACATTGTCGATGGCGACGTGGACGCGCGAGCGATCGCCGACATTGAGGAAACGCGGCAGGGTGCCGGTGACGATCACGGGATCGCGGATGATCACGTCGGCCTGGGCGGCGCCCACCTTCGCGCGACTCCAGGCGGTGACCATCACCCGGCCGGTGCCGTTGAAGGACGGCAGGGGGAAGCTGACGCTGGCACGGCCGTCGGGTCCGACGGCGATCGGCCCGGAATAGAGCGCCAGCGGCGCCTGGGTCGGCGGCGAATCGGCGAGTTCGGCTGCAGCCCCGTCGCCGCCGGAGCGGATGGCGCCGAGCGTCCCCTGCATGCCGTCGATCAGGTATCCGTAGAGGTCGCGGATCTCCGGGCCGAGGGCCTTCTGGCCGAAGAAGTAGCCGAACGGGTTCGGTGCCTCGTAGCGGGTGAGGTTGAGGATGCCGACATCCACCAGCGCGACGGTGACCCGCGCCTCCTCGCCGGCTCGCAGGCCGGCGAGCTGGATCGGCAGGGTCAGGGTCTCGCGCGGACGGACCTTCGCCGGCGCGTCGAGCGTGACGCCGAGATTGCGGCTGTCCCGGTCGACCCCGAACCACGCGACACCGAGCGCACGGCCCGGCAGGCGCTTGGCCGCCTGGTCCAGGGGCCGGTAGGCGGTGGCCACGAGGTAGGCGCCCGAGCCCCACTCGGCCTTCACGGGGATGTCGATGGTGGCACCGGCGGCCGGCACGTCGACGGTGAGGAGCGCGTGCAGCTTGTCGCTGACGACGGCCAGCGTCGCCTGTCCCTTGAACGTCGGCTGCAGCCGCGCGTGCAGCGTCTCGCCGGTGGCGTAGGCCGCCTTGTCCAGGCGCAGGTCGAGGAGGTCCGGCACGTCCGCCGTCTCGCCCCCGCTCCAGCCCACTGTGAAGGTCACGCTCGCGGTGGCGGCCGGGCGACCGGGCACGCTCGCCTCCAGCCGGTAGGTGCCGTAGCTCACTGTGGCGCTGACGCGGCCCGGCGCGGCGGGGGTCAGGTCGAGACGGCCATCGGCGACGCGGCGGGTGCTGGTCACCGGCTCGTAGGACCAGCGCCCCCCCTCGCGGTACCATTGATAGTTCTTCTCGACGCGCTGGAGCGTCCAGGCTACGTTCCCCTGCGCCAGGCGCCGGCCGTCGGGAGCGGCCATGACCACGTCGAAGCCGGCGACGCCGCCCTCGGTGAGGTCGCCGGCAAAGCCCTTGCGGATGGCGAGCACCGGCGCGTCGGGCAGGATCGGCAGGGTCAGGCTGCGGCTCAGCGCCCGCCCGCCGGGCTCGCCCACCTGCAGGGTGATCCTCGCCTCGACGGGGCGCGGGGCGGCGAGCGCCTGGACCGGGACGACGAGCCGGGCCCTGCCGGCCGCATCGGTGGTGGCACGGGCGTCGATCTCCGCCGAGGCGGCCTCCACCCGCTCGTCGTCGAGGCCGACCGAGAAGCCCTCCAGGCCCTGGATCCCGCTGCCCGCCGCCTGTTGGACCAGGACGGTACCGGAAACCTCGAGCCCGGCGCCCGGCGCGCCGTAGAGGTAGCGCGCCGCCACGTCGATGGTGGCGGGCGCACCCCTGGTCAGGCTCGGCGTCGCGCTCGAGAGCGTCACGTCGAGGCGCTCGGGGACGTAATCCTCCACGAGGAAGCTCGCCTCGCCGATGGCCGGCGCCTTGGGGTCTGTGTAGGCCGCCACCCGCCAGGTGCCGTGCTGCGCGCCGGCCAGAAGGGGCAGCGCCAGGGCGCGTCCGCCGAGGCCCGCATCCGCCACCTGGGCGCGGCGGTACTCGACGCCGTCGGGACGCTTGACCACCAGGGTCAGAGGAATTTCCGGCACGGCGGCGCCCTGTGCATCGCGCAGCAGGCCGGTGAGGTTCACGGTCTCGCCCGAGCGGTAGACCCCGCGCTCGGGAAAGACGTAGGCCTCGACGGCGCCTGGCTGGGGCCGGCCCTTCACGCCGCGATCCGTGAGGTCGAAGGCCGACTGGCCGAGATCGAGGAAGCCGTAATCGTCGCCGATCTGCGCCACCACGAGGCCCGGTGCGGTGCCCCCCTCCCCGCGGGCGAGGCCCGACGCGAAGGCGGCGTGGCCTTGGCCATCGGTCTTCGCCGTGGCCAGGACCTCGTTGTTGCGCGCCACCAGCCGGATCTCGGCACCGGTCAGCACGTCGGCCGAGGCCAGCGAGCGGGCGAAGACGTGGACGCCGTCGCGGCCCTTGAAGGCGGTGAGGCCGAGATCCGAGACCACGAACCATTGCGTCGCCTGCTGCTCGTAGCCGCCCTCCTCGTCGGTGGACGCCGTGGCTCCCGCGGGTTGGGCCACCATGATGTAGATGCCGGCTTCCAGCTTGCCGACCGCCTGGAGCACCGGGAAGGCGGTGACGGCCTCCTGGTTCAGCTCGGCCTTGGCCGTGTCGAGGACGCCCTTCCAGACGCGCTGACCCTTCTGGTCGGCGATGGTCCGCGCCGTCGTCCCGTTGAGCTGGGACAGGAAGTCCTCGGCCCGCAGCGACGGCAGCAGCCCCCGGTCACCGACGCGCAAGACCTCAACGTCGATCTTGGCCGCGTTGATCGAAACCAGAGGCACGCCGGCCTGACCGGTGCGGGGCAGGACGTAGTTGCGCCCGGTAAAGCGGACCTGGGGCGAGCGGTCCCGGACATAGATCTCGTAATCGGATGCCTTGAGCAGGGTCTCCCCAGCGCCGGAGGGCAGCCCGGAGCGGACCACGAAGGCGTAGCGCTCGCCGTGCTTGAGCCCGTCGACGCAGATCTGCTGGCCGGTGCCGGTGACGGCGGCGTTGGCTGCGCCGGAGACGGCGATGAAGGGCGTGAAGTCGGTCTTGGCCGCGACGCCTTCCGAGAACTGGAAGCAGACGCGCGGCGCGGCAGCGTCCGAATCGACGGTGTAGTTGAGGATGCGGAAGCCGTGCTCGGCGCGAAGGCCCTCGTAGGTCGCACGCACGTCCGCGTCGTCGGCGAGCGCCAGGCTGGCGCGGTAGGCCTCGAGCGACGGGCGCCACTCCGATTCGGCGGCATAGACCTCGCCCAGCGTCGCGAGCGCCTCGGCCTCGACCGCTCCGGCACTCGCCCGCAGATAGCCCTGGTAGGCAGCGGCCCGCGCGTTGCGGCGCAGGCGCAGACGGCCTGCGTAGTCACCGGTCTGCTCGTCGCTGCCGACCGCGCTGGCGGCGCGCGCATAGGCCAGCCAGTTCGCCGGCTCGCCGGGTTCGCTCGCCACGGCGAGGCCGAGGGGCTTCAGGGCATCCGCCGGCTTCTCGGCTTCCACCAGGGCCTCGCCCTCGGCCCGCGCCTTCGCGGCGGATCGGGTATCGGGCCGGGGATTCCCCACCTCGGCCTTCAGGGTCGCTTCGAGGCGGACACCGTCGCTGGCGAGGTCTTCGCGCACGAAGCTCTTGGCGGCGGACGGCCTGGGCGAGACCTTGGCAGCGGGGCGCGTCGTTGGCGACTGGGCTTGCCCTTGGGCCTGCCCCTGCGCCTGGACGGGGAGGGCCAGAAGCCCGGCGATCGTGAGGACCTGCACGAGGCCAGAGAGTCCGACCACAGATCGGGGCGAGCGCCCGTATCCGGATGATCCCGCCATGCTTCCACCCCGTTCTCTGGAGGCCGGCCCGTCGCACCGGTCCCGCGCGGAACCGTAGCATTTCGCGCATCGGCCGCAACGGCCTGGAATTCGGGCGTGGGCTCTGCCACACCGGATGGGTTCTCGCGGGGGAGACGCGACTCGGCCATGATGCGACGCGATCGGACCACCCGGGGCCTGACCGGGTTCGTGCTGGCCCTGGCGGCGAGCGCGGCCTCCGCCCAGACGCCGCCGGCACCGAGCCCCGGCGCATCGAGATCCGCCATACCGAGACCCGCCATACCGATGCCGATCCCGTCGACGCCCGCCGCATCGGCGCCCGCGCGGGCGAAGCCGGCTGCGCCCGATCCCGCCTTCGAGGCGGCACGGAGCCTGTTCGAGGCCCTGCCGGAGGCCGAGCGCAAGGGGCTGCAGGACGCCCTGGTCTGGACCGGCGACTACAACAGCCTGGTCAACGGCACGTTCGGGCGGCGCAGCTACGAGGCGCTTCAGGCGCATGCCCGAAGAACCGGCGGAGCGGGGCTGCCGGACGCGGCCGGACGCGCCGCCCTCCTCAAGGAGGGGGCCGCGGCGCGCGCGGCCGCCCGATTCGCCGTGAAGCCGGACCCGGCCAGCGGCGTCGTGCTGGGCGTGCCCGAGCGCATCCTGTCGAAGCGCACGCCCCAGCCCGGGGGCACCCGCTGGCAGAGCGCCGACGGGCGCATCACGCTGGAGACGAAATCCTATCCGCCCGGCGAGACCGGGCTGGAGGCGGTCTTCGCCCGCATCACCGCCCCAGGGCCCGACCGGCGGGTGACCTACAAGCTCCTGAGACCCGACTTCCTGGTGGTGACCGCGGAGACCGGGACCGGCAAATCCTACATCCGCTACGCCGCCGGCGAGGCGGGCCTGCGCGGCCTCACCCTCGGCTACGACAAGGCCCTGTCCGGGGAGGTGGACCGCCTCGCCATCGCCATCGCCAACAGCTTCGTGCCCTTCCCCGAAACGGCCCCCGCCTCGGCACCGGCTCCGGCCGCGACGGCCGTTCCGTCATCGAGCCTGCCGCCCGTCGCAGGCAGCCGGCCGGCCCCAGTCGCGACGGGCCTGGTCGTGGCGCCGGGACGGGTGCTTACCAGCGCAGCGGCGCTGATGGACTGCCGGGCACCGGTGGTCGCGGGCCTGCCGACGCGGGCGAGCCCTGGCGGCACCGCCGATCTGATGCTGCTGGAAACGGCTCTGCTCCCCGGCCGGACGGAACGCACGCCGGCCCTGCACGCCGGCGCCCTCGCCGAGGGCGAGGCCGTGGTGGCGTTGGCCGTCGATGCCGAGGGGGGCGTCGTGGTGGCGCCGGGCCGCTCCGAGCCGGGCGGGGGGCGCGTCGCCGCGCCGCTGCAGCCCGGCGCCGGCGGCGCTCCGGTTCTGGACCGCGCCGGTGCGCTTGCGGGCCTCGTCGCGACGGTTCCGAAACAGCCCCGCCTGATCGCGGGGGTCATGCCGCCTGCGAGCTACAGGCTCGTCCCGGCCGACGCGCTCGCGGCCTTCCTCGGCGCTGCGGGCTTGCGGACAGCGCCTGCGCCGAAGGCGGCCGGCACGCTGGGCGCAGCCGCCGCGACCCTGGTGGGCGCGGTGGTGGCCATCACGTGCCAGCCGTGAGCGGGGCCGTCAGATTCGTCCGGTGACGAGCAGCACGATCAAGATGATCACCAGCAGGCCGCCGAGACCGAAGCTCGGTCCGCGGTAAGCGCCGCCGCCGAGGAAGTTGCCGCCGCCGAGAACGATCAGGATCAGGACGATGAGGAGAATGGTGGTCAGGGTCATGGATGGGAACTCCGTCACGCGCCCAACCGGAATTGCTTGAGCTTGACCGTACAAACGTCGCCGTGGCGATTCCGTTCAACGGTCCGTGCGGCATAATCCCACGAAGGCAGGGTTTTTCGCCGGTTCGACGTCAGGCTTGCCACTCCGGCAGGGAATCCGATGCGGTTCCAAGCCAATCCGGCACCGGCAGGCCCCGCTCGGCCAAGAAGGCGGGGTTGAATAGCTTCGAGGCGTAGCGCGCGGCACCATCGCACAGGATGGTCACGATGGTGTGGCCTGGCCCGAGATCCCGGGCGAGCCGGATCGCCCCGGCGACGTTGATGCCCGACGATCCGCCGAGGCTGAGGCCCTCCTCCCGCATCAGCCGAAAGACAATATGGAGGGCTTCGACGTCGGGAATCCGGAAGGACACGTCCGGGGTGAAGCCCGCGAGGTTGCGGGTGATCCGGCCTTGGCCGATACCCTCCGTGATCGAGGAGCCCTCCGCCCTCAGGGTACCGGTGGTGTAATGAGCGTGCAGTGCGGACCCCTCCGGGTCGGCGAGGCCGATCCGCACGCCGGGACGCGCCGCGCGCAGGGCCTCGGCGGTCCCCGCCAGGGTGCCGCCGGTCCCGGCCGCACAGATGAAACCATCGACCGCCCCACCGGTCGCCGCCAGGATCTCCGGGCCCGTGGTTTCCACGTGCGCCTGCCGGTTGGCGACGTTGTCGAACTGGTCGGCGAAGAAGGCGCCGCCCGGTTCGGTCTCGGCCAGGCGCTCGGCCAGGCGACGCGCGGCGTGGACGTAGTTGTTCGGGTTGGCGAACGGCACCGCCGGCACCTCGACCAGGCGGGCGCCGGCCAGGCGGAGGGTTTCCTTCTTCTCGGCCGACTGCGTCTCCGGGATCACGATGACCGTGCGGTAGCCGCGCACCGCCGCGACGAGCGCCAGGCCGATGCCGGTGTTGCCGGCCGTGCCCTCCACTATCGTGCCGCCGGGCCGGATGGCGCCCCGGGCCTCGGCGTCGCGCACGATGGAGAGCGCCGCCCGGTCCTTTACCGAGAGGCCGGGATTCAGGAACTCCGCCTTGCCCAGGATGGTGCAGCCGGTCTCCTCCGAGGCGCGCGCCAGGCGAATCAGAGGCGTGGCGCCGATGGCCGAGAGGATGTCCGGCAGAGGACGATCAGAATGGAGGATCATGCGCGGGATTCCGGGGGCAAGGCGGCGGACCCGGCGCGTGTCAGGCGGCGAGGGCCCGATTCACCGTGGAACGCAGGTCGGCCAGCGAGAACGGCTTCGTCAGGACGTCGGTCACGATGGCATCGAGGCCCCGCGCGCGCTCGCGCTGGTCGGCGAAGCCGGTCATCAGCAGGATCGTGAGATTGGGAAAGTCGCGCTTGGCCGCGAGCGCCAGGGCGATCCCATCCATCAGCGGCATGCGGATGTCGGTGAGCATGAGGTCGAACGCGCCATCCGCCTCGGTCAGCCGGTCGAGCCCGTCGCTGCCGTCCGTGGCCGTGACCACGGCGTGGCCGTCGATCTCGAGGCCCCGCTTGAGGAAGCCCCGCACCGTCTCTTCGTCATCCACCAGGAGGATGCGGGCCATCGTTCGTCTGTGTCTCTCTCGGGTCCGGGCGCTCAGTCACGCAAGCGCTGAGGCGCCCTGTCAAGGGATCGTCGGACACAGCAAGCCCTTTAAGGGCCAAATCTTTCATATTCTCTGGCGCGCCAGAGAAATTCCGCGGATCGTGGGCGGTCGCGCCTCAGGTGCCGCCGAACAGGTCGGGCTCGCGGCTGTCGTAGTCGACGAGGCCGACGAAGGGCAGCTGGCGGTAGGCATGGGCGACATCCATGCCGTAGCCGACCACGAACACGTCCGGGCAGGTGAAGCCGACGAAATCCGCGTCGATGGTCACGGCCCGCTTGCCGGGCTTCTCCAGGAGCACGGCGGTGAGCACCCGCTTGGCGCCCCGCGCCATCAGCAGATCCTTGGCGAACACGATGGTGCGGCCGGATTCGAGGATGTCGTCCACCAGGAGGACGTCGCGTCCGCGCACCTCACTCTCCACGTCGCGCAGGATCTCGACCTGCCCCGAGGAGACCGTGGCGGTGCGGTAGCTCGACAGGTGGACGAACTCGGCCTGCGGCTCCAGCCCGACCCGGTGCAGGGCGCGCAGGAGGTCGGCGGCGAACATGAAGCTGCCCTTGAGCACAGCCACCACGAGCAGGTTCTCGGGGTTGGCGGCGGCGATGGCCGCTGCAAGTTCCTCGGTGCGCCGGGCGATGGCGGTTTCGTCGAAGAGGACGCGGACGCGTCGGGAAGCGCTGGTCATCCGCGTTCCTTATCACGGGGCCGGAGCGCTGGCACCGGCCTTCGGCATGGTCTCGCCCGCCTCGGCGGCGGCAAAATGCACGCGGACCGAGCGGCCCTGCGCCGGCGGCGCCGACAGGCTCGCGCGAAAGCGCGCGGTCTCGCTCTTCTCGAGCGCCGTGCGCGGGGGCGCGATGCGCCAGCGATAGAGCGGCTGGTCACGGCCGTCCCGGACCTCCACCTCGATCGGCGGCACCGTGGCCTCGGCGGCGACACCGACGAGATCGCCCTCCACCACGAGTTGGCCCTGCGCGCCCTCTCCCGGGCTCTGGAACGCCACGACGTCGCGGAATTCGACGCCGCGCAGGTTCACCGGGAAACCGACGCGGGCATAGAGCCCGGCGCTCTGGGGCATCGCCCGCACCACCGTGGCGCGTCCGAGAACGGCGAGGCCGAGTCCGCCCACCACGGCGAGCCCGAGGGCGGCCCCAGGCGACGCCAGGGGGAAGCCCGTGCGCTTCGGCTTCACGGGCTTGGCCCGCGCCCGCGGGCGCGGCGTCTCGGGCGGCGATGGAACGGGCTCGGGTTCGGCGGCCAGGGCCGATTCCCAGGCATCGAGATCGGCTTGGGCCGAGGCGCGGCTCTGCGCCGCGGCGGGGCCGAGCTCGGAGGCGGCCATCATGGCGGCGGTCATCTCGGCCTCAAGGGCGGCGGAGACGTCGTCGGGGGAGATGAACCAGGTCTCGCGGCAGGCCGCGCAGCGCACCGAGCGCCCATCCGCGCCGACGCGGTCCACGTCGATCTCGTACTCGCTGGCACAGGACGGGCAGACGATCAGCATGGCGTCCGTGGGCCTCGGATCTCGATGGACGGTTGCCGACGGGGGCAAAAAGACTCAAACGGTTCTCGGCCAACACGGTTAACCGTCCGTGAAGCGGACGGCCTATAACCCGGATGCGCGGGGCCGTCGCAAAAGGGCCGACTGTGTTGGGCAGGCTTGGTCAGGCAGGCTTGGTCAGGCAGGACCTCGGTTAGGCAGGACCTTGGGGGGATCGTGGCGGATCGGGTGAACACGCAGTCGCTCCTCTCAGGAGCCGAGGAGCCGGTGGTCCAGTTCGAGAGCGTCGGCATGCGCTACGGTCTCGGGCCGGAGGTGCTGAGCGATGTCAGCTTCCAGATCGCGCCGCGCTCGTTCCAGTTCCTCACGGGGCCGTCCGGTGCGGGCAAGACCACCCTGCTGCGCCTGATCCTCCTGTCGGTGCGCCCCACCCGCGGCCTCGTCTCGGTCTTCGGCGAGGAGGTCAGCGACATCTCCAGCGAGGCGCTGACCGGCCTGCGGCGGCGCATGGGCGTGGTCTTCCAGGATTTCCGCCTGCTCGACCACCTCACCACCTACGAGAACGTCGCGCTGCCCCTGCGTGTCCAGGGGCGCTCGGAAACGAGTTACCGGGCCGAGGTCGTGGAGCTCCTGCGCTGGGTCGGTCTCGGCGAGCGCATGCACGTGCTGCCGCCCCTGCTGTCGGGCGGAGAGAAGCAGCGGGCCGCCATCGCCCGGGCGCTCATCGCCCGGCCGGAACTGCTCCTGGCCGACGAGCCCACGGGCAACGTCGACCCCGGCCTCGGCCGCCGCCTTCTGCGATTGTTCATCGAGCTCAACCGGCTGGGCACCTCGGTGCTCATCGCCACCCACGACTTCGCCCTGATGGACCTCGTCGATGCCCGGCGCTTCGTCCTCGGCGAAGGGCGCCTGACGGTCGAGGCATGATGGACGAGACCGACACTCCGTCCCCCGCGCCGGCGCACCGTGCGCCGCCCCGCACCGACGACCGGCCACCGGTGAAGCCGCCGGCGCCGCCCGAATCGCGGACCGCCCCCCTGCCCCCGACCCTGCGCCGCAATGCTCCCCTGGTGCCGACCGACTCGGCGGCGAGCCGGGCCCTGGCCGCCGTCATCGCGATCCTGACCTTCCTCGCCGCGCTCTGCGCGGGAGCGGCCGAGATCGTGGCCTCCAGCGCCGTCCAATGGCAGGACACGGTGGCCCAGGAGGTGACGATCCAGGTGCGTCCGAGCCCCGGGCGCGACATCGATGCCGACGTCGCCCGCGCCGAGGGCCTCGCCAAGGCCACCCCCGGCATCGCCGCCGTGCGGGTGTTCTCGAAGGCCGATGCCGAGCGGCTGCTCGAGCCCTGGCTCGGCAGCGGCCTCGACCTCTCGGACCTGCCGGTGCCACGGCTCGTGACCCTGAAGCTTGCCGAGACGTCCCCGGACCTCAAGCCGCTGCGCAGTTCCCTCAGCGAGGCGCTGCCCGGGGTGGCGAGCCTCGACGACCACGCCCTCTGGCTGCGCCGGCTCTCCACGGCGGCCAACACCTTCGTGGGCGTCGGGATCGGCATCGTCCTGCTGGTGCTGGTGGCGACGGGCCTCGCCGTGGTCTTCGCGACCCGCGGCGCCATGGCGGGCAACCGGGAGGTGGTGGAGGTCCTGCACTTCGTCGGCGCCAACGACGACTTCATCGCCCGGGCCTTCCAGCGCCGGTTCTTCGGCCTCGGCCTGCGCGGCGGCATCATCGGCTCGGGGGCGGCCATCGCGGCCTTCGCGCTGGCCGGGCTGGTGGCGCGCAACTGGCGCTCCGGCCCGGCCGGCGAGGAGATCGAGGCCCTGTTCGGCACCTTCCATATCGGCTGGCGCGGCTACGCCGCCGTGCTCCTCATCGGCGTGATCGCATCGGTGGTGACCGGTATCGTCTCGCGTCTCACCGTGCGACGGTTCCTGGCCTGAGGGGCGTGGGCCGGCGACAGGCGCGCACGCCCTGTCACCGAAGCCGACGATCCCGTTAACCCTCCATGAACCTTTCTGGGCGGAGATACTTGCCTCGTGAACGCCCCAATCGGGGCTACTCTCTGGGGGAATGACGAGGCGGATGTCAGCCAGCGGCACCATGAGGCCCTCCGAGGCTTTCGGATGGGCCTGGACCGACGCCGCATCCCGCGCGCCCGCCCCGGCACGCCGGCAGCCGGATTCGGCCGCTCCTGGAACCAGGGCGCGAAGTGGGCTCGGCCCGACCGCCAAGGCCACCCTCGGTCTCGCGGCCACCGGCGCCGTCGCACTCTTCTGCGGCTTCCTGACCTTCGTGGCCTGCCTGGAGCGGGACGAGCGCGTGCCGCAGGGTCGGGCCGACGGCATCGTGGCGCTCACGGGCGGGGCGCAGCGCATCGGCGACGCCATCGACCTACTGGCCAACGGCTATGGCCGGCGCCTGCTGATCACCGGCGTCAACGAGCGCACCAGTCGCGACGAGATCGCCCGCCTCAACCCGACGCAGCGGCACTGGATCGACTGCTGCGTCGACCTCGACTATCGGGCGCGCAACACCATCGGCAACGCCATCGAGACCCGGCGCTGGATGCGCCAGCACCGCTTCAGCACGGTGACGGTGGTGACCTCGAACTACCACATGCCCCGCACGATGGTGGAACTCGACCACGCCCTCATGGGTGCCGACCGCGTCGTGCCCCATCCGGTGATCGCGGAGGGCTTCGATGCCGACCGCTGGTGGCATCACCCCTCCTCCGCCAAGCTGCTCGCCTCGGAATACCTGAAATTCCTCGTGGCCTGGGTCCGGACCCGCTTCGAGCACGATCCGGAGCGTTCACGGGCCGCCATCCTGATCGGACGCGGCAAGCCGATCAAGATGGTCGCCGAACCGCTGCTGCTGCGCGGGCAGGAATAGGTCGAGCCCCGCCTGGAGCCCGAGGCCTCACAACCCCTTGCACTGGCTCCGGATCATCCCGGCGAATTCCTTCTCGGATATCTGGACCTGGTTGAGACGATCCGTGCGCTCGGCCCCCGAGAGGCAGCGGCCATAGACGCTGGCCACTCGGCGCATGGTCTCCACGTGCCGGCGCCAGACGCGACACTGGTCGGCCGCCTCGCTGCCGGCCTGTTCGAGCTGGTCGATCGCCTGTCGCTGCATGGAATTCGCCACGAGGACATCGCGGGCGCAAGCGGTATCGGTGGCGCCACGCTGTTGTGCGCGGGCAGGCGCGGCGGCGAGCAGGAGCGCGACCACCACGGGCGCGCAGGGCAGGATTCGCATGATCATGCGGCCTGCGAGGCCGAGGTGTGGGTGAGCAGCGCGTAGAGGGCACTGGCGTCGCGGGCGGCGCGGATGCGCTCGAGGATGCCGGGCTCGCGCAGGAGGCGTGCGACCTGGGCCAGGGCCTTCAGGTGGTCGGCACCGGCGCCCTCGGGCGCCAGGAGCAGGAAGGCGATGTCGACGGGTTGGCCGTCGAGGGCATCGAAATCCACAGGCTTCTCCAGCCGGGCGACGAGGCCGAACAGCCGGTCGAGGCCGGGCAGCTTGCCATGCGGGATGGCGACGCCGTCGCCGATGCCGGTGGACCCCAGGCGCTCGCGCTGCAGCAGGGTCTCGAACACCTCGCGCTCGTCCAGGGCCGGAAGCTGACGCACCGCGTGCGCGCTGAGCTCCTGCAGCATCGATTTCTTGGCGCGGACACGCAGGGACGGCACCACGGAATCCGGAGAAAGGAATTCCAGCACTGGCATGAAGGACCGTCGCCCCGTCGGCGGCGGCCGATCCGGCCGCCACTCCATGAAAGGTCGGGCCACCCAGGCGGCCCTTGAACTCAATCGAGCGGGTTCAGGCTCTGTTCCCGACCCGCGCCTACGAGGCTGTCTCGGCCGGATCGACCCAGCCGATGGCCCCGTCCGTGCGGCGGTATACGACGTTGATGCGTCCGGTGCCAGCGTGAACGAACACGATGACCGGCGCGCCCGTGAGGTCGAGGGCGGTGACCGCCTCGCTGACCGAGTGGCGCTTCAGGGTCTTGGTACTCTCCGCCACCACCGGCGGGTGCGCCGCCTCCCCGTCGTCATCATCCTCGTCGAGGTCGATGGCGTCGGCCTCGCTCGGGGCGGCGAACACCGCGTAGGCCGCTTGCACCGTCGCGCCGTCATGGCCGGCCGCGCCATGGTCCTTCAGCCTGTGCTTGTAGCGCCGCAGGCGCTTTTCCAGGCGGTCCGCCGTCTGCTCGAAGCTCGCATGGGCGTCATGGGCGGCGCCGGAGGCCTCCAGGGTCAAGCCGGAGACGAGGTGGAGCACGCAATCGGTGCGGTAGGCGGTCCCGTCCCGCCGCAGGGTGACGTGGCCGGAGCAGGTCCCGCTCATGTGGCTGTCGAGATATTTCGAGAGCGTGGCAGCCATTCGCTCCTCGACCCGCCCCCGAAGGGCTTCGCCAAGGTCCAGGCCGTGGCCCGTCACGCGCAATGACCCCATGATCCCTCCGATTTTCGTTGTGGACACGCCCTGGGTAAGGCGCAACCTGAGTTAAGGAGCCTCTCTCGGAGAAGTCAACGCGAGGCCGGGCCGAGGCCTTGTCCCGGCCGCCGATCCGTCATTCGCAGCCCGGCCCCTGGCCTCGCGCGAGCCCCTGGGACTGCGGAAGGCGGGCCGCTGTGGATCTTGCTGGCCCGCACCGTTCGTCGCCGAAGGGGACGCCCCGCCGAGGGGTCTCACCGCCCCGCATAGGCGAAATGCTCGCGACGGCGCTCGATCGAGGAGGGAATGCGCAGGGATTCCCGGTACTTGGCGACGGTGCGGCGTGCGATGTCGATGCCCTCGTCACGCAGGCGCTGCACCAGGGCGTCGTCGGAGAGCACGTCGCTCGGCGCCTCGCCGTCGACGAGCTGCTTGATGCGGTGGCGGACGGCCTCGGACGAATGCGAGGCGGTGCCGGCGGCGCCCGGGATCGCGGCGGTGAAGAAGTACTTCATCTCCAGCGTGCCGCGGCTGGTGCCGATCGACTTGTTCGAGGTGACCCGCGAGACGGTGGATTCATGCATGCCGATCGCCTCGGCCACGGTCTTCAGGTTGAGCGGGCGCAGGTGAGCGACGCCGTGCAGGAAGAAGGCGTCCTGCTGGCGCACGATCTCGGAGGCGACCTTGAGGATGGTGCGGGCCCGCTGCTCCAGGCTGCGGGTGAGCCAGTTGGCGGTCTGCAGGCATTCCGACAGGAAGGCCTTGTCGCCCTCGGCCGCCGCGCCGCGGGAGACGCGGGCATAGTAGCTCTGATTGACCAGCACCCGCGGCAGGGCCTCGGCGTTGAGCTCCACCAGCCACGAGCCGTCGGGCGCCGCGCGCACGAACACGTCGGGGATCAGCACCTCGACGGCCCGGGTTCCGAAGGCGCGGCCGGGTTTCGGATCGAGCCGGCGCAGCTCGGCCAGCATGTCGACGAGATCCTCGTCGTCGACGCCGCAGAGCCGGCGCAGCGCCGCGAAATCGCGCTTGGCCACGAGGTCGAGGCGCGACACCAGCGCCTGCATGGCCGGATCGAACCGGTCTCGGTCGCGCAGCTGCAGGGCGAGGCACTCGGCGAGGTCGCGCGCGGCGATGCCGGCGGGCTCGAAGCTCTGGACAAGCTTCAGCACCCGGGCGACCCGGTCGAGGGAGGCGCCGAGGCGCTCAGCCACCGCGTCGATCGATTCGCGCAGGTAACCGGCATCGTCGACGGCATCGATGAGGAAGCCGCCGATCAGCCGGTCCAGGGGATCGCGGGTGGCGAGGTCGAGCTGGGCGCCGAGATGCTCGCGCAGGGAAACCTCGACGGTGAGGCTCGCCTCGAAGTCCGGGGCCTCGCCGTCGAAGCTGCCGCCGGTATTGCCGTAGGGCGCCGGCGTCAGCGAGAGCATGTCCCCGGAAGCCGCCTCGCGGGCATGGGTCGGGTTCTCGTCCGAGAACACGTTGTCGAGGCGCGTGTCGAGGGCGCTCTCCATGTCGGCGCCGCTCGCCGTCAGCGTGGTGGCGATCCAGGGCTCGTCGCTCCCGTCGTAGTCGCCCCCCTCGCCGTCCCCGTCGCGATCGACCGAGGATTCGGAAGGTGTCTCGGCCGGCGCGCGTTCGATCTCGCTCTCGCCGTCGGCGCGCTCCAGCAACGGATTGCGCTCGAGTTCGGCATCGACGTAGGCGGCGAGGTCGAGCTGGGAGAGCTGGAGGAGCTTGATCGCCTGGAGAAGCTGAGGCGTCATCACCAGGGCTTGGCCCTGGCGCATTTCCAGCCGTTGCAGCAGACTCATGGTTGTCGCCCCGGGTGAGTCGCACCTCGGACCAGCGGCCCACGTCGCCGTGAACCGAACCTCGGCACAAATCTTGCTTCCTGTCGTCTGCCCCCAGGTCTAACGCCAACCCGATCCCGCGTCAAAGCGTGGCGGACCGGGCTTGCACGCAAATTGAGCAGGCCATGAAAGCAGCACGGGGGCGGGCACTCCAGCGGAGACCCCTGCGTCGCATCTTGGACGCTAACAAAAGCTTGGAAAATCAGCCGAAATTCCCGCATTGCACCATTGGCGTGCGGTTCGGATCGTCCTGGACGCCGGCTGAAAAAATCCTTGGGCTGTGACCCGGATGCAGAGCTGACGCTGCAGGGTTCGGACGAGACCGGCCCCTAGAGGCGGAAATCCTCGCCGAGATAGAGGCGGCGGGCCTCCGGATTGGCCACGATCTCCTCGGGCGTTCCCTCGGTGAGGATGCGACCCGAATGGGCGATGTAGGCGCGATCGATGAGCCCAAGGGTCTCGCGCACGTTGTGGTCGGTGATGAGCACGCCGATCCCGCGCTGCTTCAGGTGCTTCACCAGGTCTTGGATGTCGCCGACCGCGATGGGGTCGATCCCCGCGAAGGGCTCGTCGAGAAGCATGAAGCTCGGCGAGGAAGCGAGCGCCCGGGCGATCTCGCAGCGACGGCGCTCGCCTCCGGAGAGGGCGATGGACGGCGACTTGCGCAGGCGCGCGATATCGAACTCCTCGAGCAGCGATTCGAGCTTGCGGGCGCGCTCCTTGCGGTCGGGCTCGGCCACCTCGAGCACCGCACGGATGTTGTCCTCCACGGTGAGGCCACGGAAGATCGAGGCCTCCTGCGGCAGGTAGCCGATGCCGAGGCGGGCCCGCTGGTACATCGGCAGTTGGGTGATCGGCAGGCCGTCGAGGGTGATGGTCCCGCGATCGGCCGTGACGAGGCCGGTGATCATGTAGAAGATGGTGGTCTTGCCGGCGCCGTTGGGGCCGAGGAGACCGACCGCCTCGCCGTTGCGCACAGTGAGGCCGGCCTCGTGCACAACGGTGCGGGCGCCGTAACTCTTGCGCAGGCCGCGCACGCAGAGGATGCCCGGCCCGCCGCCCTCCTCGACGATGGCGGCCGCCTCGGCCGCGTGACGACGGGCGCGCCCTCCGAACAACCGCCGGAGCAGGGAGGGCGCAGGCGGCGCGCCGGCACGATCGGAGGAGCGCTCCGCCAGGGCGGGCGCCGGCGCTGCGGCACTCAATTCGTCTGGGCCCGGGTCTTGCCGGCAGGCTTCTCGGCGGGGGCTTCGGTGGGCTTGTCCGCTGCGGGCTTGTCGGCCGGCGGCTTGGACGCGCGTCCGGCGATGGACGCCGGCGTGCAGCCCTTGCCCTTGGCCCCGTCCTCCTTCTGCGGCACGAGGAGGGCGGAGACGCGCCCGCCCGCCACCGGGTCCATGTTCGCCCGGCCGGTGTTCATGTCGTAGACGAGGCGGGAGCCGCGGGTGACGTTCTGGCACTGGCTCAGGATGACGTTGCCGGTGACCACGATGCGCTTGGCCTCCTGATCGAACACGGCGTTGTCGCCGGTGGCGATCTGGTCCTTCTGCACCACGGTCACCGGGCCGGCACATTCCACGCGCTGGATGCCGTTCTCGTTCAGGCCGGCGGCCCGCTCCGCCTGGCTGGCCGGCTCGCCGCCCGCCGCTGGCTCTTTCTTGTCCTTGCCGCGCTTGTAGCGCACCGTCATGCTGGAGCAGCGGATCGTGCTGTCGCCCTGCACGGCGACGACGTTGCCGGCGAAGACGGCCTTGTTCTCGCGGTCGAACACGTCGAGACGATCGGCGTCGATCTTGATCGGCTCCTTGCCGCCGCCGCCGAGGTTGCCCAGGGGCGAAGCGGCCTTCTCCTTGCGCGGGGCCGCGGGCGCGGTCTGTGCCGCGGCGGGCCCGGCCGCGATCACGCTCGCCAGCGCGAGCACGAGGGCCGTCAGGCACCGATGCGGGACGACGTCCTTCACCGTGGGCCGCGTCACCGGCGGCGCTCCCCGTCCTCGGGCTCGGCCGCCGTGGTCCGGATGCGCGTCGGCTTGTCGGTCAGCCCGGCGACCTGAGCCTTGTCGGCCCCGGCCTCGGACTTGTCCTGCGGATCCCCTCCCGACGGATCCCGACCGTGCAGGACCGTATGGACGTTGCCGACGAAGGAGATGACGTGGCCGCTGTCGATCACCTCCAAGGTGTCGGCCACGATGGTGCCGCTCGGCATGGAGACGGCGACGGTCTCGCTCGACCGGACGCTGCCGGCCTTGAAGTCGACGGCGGCCGTCTTCAGGCGGACCTCCTCCCCCTTGTCCGTCCAGAGCCGGATGTCGCGGTCGAGGTTCAGGGATTCGCGCGCGGAATCGAACACGCCGGAGGCGGCTTCGAGGTGGACGAGGCCGCCCTTGTCGTCGGTGTTGAGCTGGCCCTTCATGGCCTGCAATTCGATCACGCTCGGCTTGCGAACGTCCTGGAAAGCGGCGATGGCGGTGACCTCGTAGCCCCGGTCGCCCTTCCGAAAGCCGGACAGGCGGGGATTCTCCATCTTCACCCTGCTGCCCGACAGGCTGAGCTGGCCCACCGACACGTCGGGGAGGCCGGCTCCGAAGGGATTGAACAGGGTCACGACCGCGAGTGCGATGACGGCGGTTCCGGCGGCGAGGGGGATCAGCCGGCGCAGGGCGCGCACGTGGCTGCTGTGGTTGCGCGCCCGCGCATGGGCGCGGGTCCGGCGTGCATCGACGCGGCCGTCGCTCGTCTGCCCCGTCTCGATCGCCGCGCCCAGGTGCATGATCTTTCCAACATCGTGCCCCGGCGGCGTCGGCGCACGCGAGGAGCGCGCCACGGCTGGGTCGACCGCCGGATGGCCGGGGGCAGTGGCGAAGTTATGACGGGAAGCTTGAGAAAGCATCAAGCCTCCGGTTCACCCGAGGGCGGAATGGCGCAGGCGCGGGCGCGGGGATGTGCGACGGCGCACGGAGGCCGGGGACAGGAAGGCTGGCGTGACGGGGGCCCATGCGAGGGAGGCCGCCCCTAGGCATGCGCGAAGATGTCGGTGTCCGCCCAGCCGGCGAGGTCGAGCCGGGCGCGGGTCGGAAGGAAGTCGAAGCAGTTCCGCGCGAGATCCGTGCGGCCCTCCCGCTCCAGCATCGCGTCGAGCCGCGCGCGCGCGGCGTGCAGGTAGAGCACATCGGAGGCGGCGTAATCGACCTGGGCTTGGCTCAGGGTATCGGCGCCCCAATCCGAGGATTGCTGCTGCTTGGAAAGGTCGATGCCCACGAGTTCCCGGACCACGTCCTTCAGCCCGTGCCGGTCGGTGTAGGTGCGAGCCAGCTTCGAGGCCACCTTGGTGCAGTAGACCGGCGCCGGCATGACCCCAAGGCCCTGGAACAGCACCGCGAGGTCGAAGCGCGCGAAGTGGAAGATCTTCAGGGTGGCCGGATCGGCCAGCACGCGCATCAGCGTCTCGGGAGCCGGTCCGCCAGGGATGATCTGGAGCACGTCGGCAGCGCCGTCGCCACGCGAGATCTGCACGACGCAGAGGCGGTCGCGATGCGGGTTGAGCCCGAGGGTCTCGGTGTCGATGGCGATGGCCGGGCCGGCGACGTAATCGGCGGGCAGGTCGCCGCGATGCAGGCGGATGGCGGGGGGCGGCGGCATGGACGGGGAGTTTTCGCGCTGGGATCGACGACGGGCCACGAACGGCGTTTCTCGTGTGATCCCCGGCGCCTATCACCCGGCACGGACCCCCGCAAGGGTGGCAGACCGCGCGGCGCGCAGGGACACCCCGCGCGCCGCGCCAGACCTTACATGTCCATTTGGCCAGCCTCACTTCTGCTTGGCGATGACCTTGTCCTTGATGCCGTCATAGGCGTTCTGCGGGATGATTTTCTTGGACAGAAGCTCGTCCTTGCCTCGATAGGGGCGCCCCTTGATGATCGCGGCGGCGCGGGCGGCACCGATGCCCGGCAGGGCGTCGAGCTCGGCGGCGGTGGCGCTGTTGATGTCGACCAGGGCCGTCTTCGCGGCCGGCTCGACCGTCGGCGCCTTGGGCGCCGCGGGCGCGGTCGGCGCCACGGTCTTGGGAGCCGTCGAGGGCGTGGGGGCGGCCGGGCTTGGCGCCTGGGCCAGGGCGGGGCCGGCGGCGAGGCAGGTCAGAACGGCGAGGGTACGCAGCAGGGATGAGGACATGGATGTCTCCCGAAAGCATCGCCCTCCGCGTAATGCGGCGGCGAGCCTGTCCCCTAGGTAGAAGTTCCAACTTGAACCGCAGATTAAAGTCCTCGCGCGTCTCCGCGCCGGGATTGATGCCGTGCGGCGGGGAGCGAATCCTCCGCGGGTCCAGGGCGGGATCCTGGACGGCACGGCGAGGGCCGGGGATCCTTGCCGCGCCGAGGCCCGATCCGCGCCGGACCTGTCGGCCCCGCCTCTTCGAACCTCCTGCGCGGGACACTCTAGCCAGAACCTGCGGGTGGCGTTATAGAGCCGCCAGCGAATCTCCGTTTGACCGCGGTACCGAGGCGGCCTTCCCCTGGAAGTCGCGCCCACGGTGCCTTTTTTGCCGTAGCAGGACTCTTCCGATGGCCGTTCCGAAGCGAAAGACCTCCCCCTCGCGTCGCGGCATGCGCCGCTCCGCCGACGCTCTCAAGGCCCCGACCTACGTCACCGACAAGGATTCGGGCGAGCTGCGTCGTCCCCACCACATCGATCTCAAGACCGGCATGTACCGGGGCCGCCAGGTCCTCAAGGTGAAGTCGACCGAGGCCTGAGTCCTCGCGGGGGCGCCGTACGGCCGCCCCGGACGGCACCGCACGCCCGAGATTCCGAGCCGAGGCCCCGCAGGGGCCCGGCTTTTTTCGTTGGCCGATCGCCACCATCCGAGGGTGATGTCAGCGTCCGTCAGGCGCGGCGCGCAGCCTCGGCGTAGCGCGCCGCGGCCGAGCGCGTGCGCTCGATGCGGGACGGCCGCAGGGTTGGCTCGGTGCTGACGATGAGCTGGGCCAGGAAGCCGGACAGGGGACGGGCCGGAACCGGCCGAAACCCGGACGCCCCGCCGCCGGAAATGACCACGAGGTCATGGCGCGCGAGGGGAACCGCTTCAGGCGGTGCGCCTCCCGGGTCGTCCCGCTCCGTCTCGGCACGCTCCATGCCCCCGCTCCCCGCGCCCGGATGGCCCGTGGGAACAGAATTGGCCCGCGTTAACGGTTCGTCAACCTTTGATCCGGCGCCTCTCGCACAGCAAGGTTACCCGTTGAGGGTCTCGGGCGATTCCCGCACACGGGAGATTTCCACCGACGCCGCGGGCCTACTTCTTGGCCAGGTCCTCAAGGCGGGACTGCATCTCGGCCATCTGGCGCTTGAGGTCGTCGAGGTCGCTTCCGGCCGGGCCGTGCTGGACCGGGGCGGGAACGCCGGCGGACTTGCCCGCCGAGGAGGGATGCGCCCCCATGCCGGAGAGCGGGCCGGTGCCGAAGGTGGTGAACATCTTCATTGCGTCGCCGAAGAAGCTCATGTTCGCCCGGACCTGCTCCTCCATCGCACTCTGGAACGCGGTGGGCGCGAAGCTCTGCGTCATCTTCTCGCGCAGGCCCTCCTGGTCCCGGGCGAAGTTCGCCATCGAGAATTCCAGGAAGCTCGGAACCATGGTGCGCATGCTGTCACCGTAGAAGCGGATCAGCTGGCGCAGGAAAGCCACCGGCAGCAGGTTGTCCTCGCCGGCCTTGTTCTCCTGCTCGAAGATGATCTGCGTCAGCACCGACCGGGTGATGTCGTCGCCCGAGCGCGCGTCGTAGACGAGGAAGTCCTCGCCGTTCTGCACCATCGTCGCCAAGTCCTCGAGGGTGACGTAGGTCGACGTCCCGGTGTGATAGAGGCGCCGGTTGGCGTATTTCTTGATGACGGTGTGTGTGGACTTACCGTTATCCGCCATTTCTGGGGGCCTCTCCCGGCGCGTTCGTAGCCGCGCGATCTTCTTACCGCGGCGCCAAGGACCGCTGCTCGATCCCGCGCCGCACAAGTGCACCTTAAGACGTTCCCGTGCCGACGAAAACAGCAATTTATCGCCCATCCCGCGGAATACCACGCAAGGGAGAGCGTCCTGTCACGGGCGGGGCCGCAAACAACCTTCGGATGCCTTGACTTCGCAGGGTCGACGGCTTTCATCCGAGGGAACGGCACAAAGGCGCCCACGCTCGATTGCATTCAGAGCGTCAAGGGAGCGCCCGCCGGAATGAGGAGAACGTCACCATGGCAGCAGAAGATATCGTCATCGTCGGTGCGGCGCGCACCGCGGTGGGTTCGTTCGGCGGCGTATTCAACACCGTCCCCGCGCACGATCTCGGCGCCGTGGCGATCAAGGCCGCCCTCGAGCGCGCCGGCGTCCCGGCCGACGACGTGGACGAGGTGATCTTCGGCCAGGTCCTCACCGCCGGCGCCGGCCAGAACCCCGCCCGCCAAGCCGCCATCAAGGCTGGCATCCCCGAGAAGGCCACCGCCTGGGGCGTCAATCAGGTCTGCGGCTCGGGCCTGCGCACGGTCGCCATCGGCATGCAGCAGATTGCCAACGGCGACGCCACCGTGATCGTGGCCGGCGGCCAGGAATCGATGTCGCTCTCCCCCCACGCGCAGTACCTGCGCGGCGGCCAGAAGATGGGCGACGTCAAGCTCGTCGACACCATGATCAAGGACGGCCTCTGGGACGCCTTCAACGGCTACCACATGGGCCAGACGGCCGAGAACGTGGCGCAGGCCTTCCAGCTGACCCGCGAGCAGCAGGACCAGTTCGCCACCGCCTCGCAGAACAAGGCCGAGGCCGCCCGCAAGGAGGGCCGCTTCAAGGAGGAGATCGCCGCCGTCACCGTGCCGGGCCGCAAGGGCGACGTCGTGGTCGATACCGACGAGTACATCCGCGACGGTGCCACCGTCGAGGCCATGGCCAAGCTCAAGCCCGCCTTCGCCAAGGACGGCACCGTCACCGCCGCCAACGCCTCCGGCCTCAACGACGGCGCGGCCGCCATCGTGCTGATGTCGGCTTCCGAGGCCGAGCGCCGGGGCATCAAGCCCCTGGCCCGGATCGTCTCCTGGGCCACGGCCGGCGTCGACCCCAAGTTGATGGGCACCGGCCCGATCCCGGCCTCGCGCAAGGCCCTGGACAAGGCTGGCTGGAAGGCTTCCGACCTCGACCTGATCGAGGCCAACGAGGCCTTCGCCGCCCAGGCGCTCGCCGTGAACAAGGACATGGGCTGGGACACCGACAAGGTGAACGTCAATGGCGGCGCCATCGCCATCGGCCACCCGATCGGGGCCTCGGGCGCCCGCGTCCTCGTCACCCTCCTGCACGAGCTGAAGCGCCGTGACGCCAAGCGCGGCCTCGCCACCCTGTGCATCGGCGGCGGCATGGGCGTCGCCCTCTGCGTCGAGCGCGTCTGAGCCCGAGCCTTGAGGGGCGCCGCATGAATTCTTGACGGCGCCGCAAATTTAAATCGGTCGCGCCCGACGTGGACCCTCCGCTAAAGCGCGACCGGCCAAAGACAATCACAAGAAACCAGATCTCGGAGGAAACCATGGCTCAGGAACGCGTCGCCCTCGTCACCGGCGGCACCCGCGGCATCGGCGCCGCCATCGCGAAGGGCCTGAAGGCCAAGGGCTACAAGGTCGCGGCCAATTACGGTGGCAACGACGAGGCGGCCAATGCCTTCAAGGACGAGACCGGCATCCCGGTCTTCAAGTTCGACGTCGGGGACTACGCGGCCTGCGAGGCCGGCATCAAGGCGGTCGAGGCCGAGGTCGGCCCGGTCGACATCCTGGTCAACAATGCCGGCATCACCCGTGACGGCCTGTTCCACAAGATGACCTTCGAGAAGTGGCAGGCGGTCATCAAGACCAACCTCGACTCCGCCTTCACGGTCACCCGGCCGGTGATCGAGGGCATGCGCAACCGGGGCTTCGGCCGCATCATCCTGATCTCGTCGATCAACGGCCAGAAGGGCCAGGTCGGCCAGACCAACTACTCGGCCGCCAAGGCCGGCGTGATCGGCTTCGCCAAGGCCCTGGCCCAGGAGAGCGCCTCCAAGGGCATCACCGTCAACGTGATCGCGCCGGGCTACATCGCCACCGACATGGTCATGGCGGTGCCGGAGGAGGTGCGCAACAAGATCATCTCGACGATCCCGGTGGGTCGCCTCGGTGAGGCCGAGGAGATCGCCCGCGCGGTGGAGTATCTCGCCGCCGACGATTCCGGCTTCATCACCGGCTCGACTCTGACGATCAACGGCGCCCAGTACATCGCCTGATCTCTAGAACCAGCGAGGGCGGCGCGCGTCGCCCCCGCTGCGGCGGGATTGGGTCCCTCTCGGGGGATACCGCTCCATCCGAGGATGCGCTTCAGCCCATGCAGGCGTCCTCGCGCTTCTTGAACGACTCGGATTTCGGTTCGTGCTCGGCCGGCCGGCCGCGACCGATGACGCCGTCTGCCCGCGCCCGCAGGTAGACGTAGATGTCGTCGATGTAGCACATCACGTTCCGGTTGTCGCCGAAGGCCGGCATCACCAGCTGCTGCGCGGAATTGACGTCCTTCTTGCCGCCCGCGACGATCCCTACGAAGGTCGCGTAATCGTCGCGCTTCAGGGCCTCGACCAGCGATGGCGCATAGGTCGAACCGGCCCCGTCGGGGCCGTGGCAGACGATGCAGTTGGCATTGTAGCGCACGTAACCGGACATGGCCGGCCAATCGACCATCTTGCCGCCCTGGGTCACGTGGTAGGTCGGCGTGCCGTCCTTGTCGACGTAACTTCCGTCGTCGACCTTGGCCGGTTGGGTCGGCCCCTCGCTCTTCAGGGTCGGATCGGGCGCGGGCGGGGTCGTATCCGCCCGGCCGGGACTGGCACCGAGGACGAGCAGGGTCGAGGCGAACAGCGTAGCAGTGGACGAACGGGACCGACGCATCCTGAAGACTCCGGGTCTGGGGCGACGAGGGTAGAAACGCCCTGAAACAACCGTCCGCAAGGGAAAACATCCCCAAGTTGTGAGATCATGCGCGCCAGCGCCTCGCCATCGGGTGCGTCGCGCCGCGATACCGGTCCGTATCGCCCCTGGTCCGCGCGTCGGTGCGCCTCGTGTCGGATCCCGGATCGTCCCCGGTTGCCATCCGGCGGGTCTCCATGGGACAGGAGCCCCCTGCCATCCGCTTCGGTCCTCCCATGCCCACCCCGACCCTCCTCGGTTTCGGCGCGATCCTGCTGTGGTCGCAACTCGCGCTGCTGACCGCATTGTCCGGCGCGATACCCCCGTTCCAACTCGCCGCCATGACCTTCGCGGTGGGCGGCCTGGTGGGCTGCACGAGCTGGCCCCTGAGGCGCGAGGGGCTCCGAACCCTGCGCCAGCCCTGGCTGGTCTGGCTCCTCGGCGTCGGCGGCCTGTTCGGATACCACGCCCTGTACTTCGCCGCCTTGCGCCTCGCCCCACCGGCGGAGGCGGGCCTGCTCAATTATCTTTGGCCCCTCCTGATCGTGCTGCTGTCGGCCCGGCTTCCCGGGGCGGCGGGCCTGCACGCCGGCCATCTCGGCGGGGCCGCCCTCGGACTCGCCGGCGTCATGGTGCTGTTCGCCGGCCGCGGCGGGATCGACTTCGCCGCCGGAGCCCTGCCCGGCTATCTCGCGGCCCTGGCGGCCGCCTTCGTCTGGTCGGGCTATTCCGTGCTCTCGTCCCGGGTCGGGGCGGTGCCGACCGATGCGGTGGCGGGCTTCTGCCTCGCCACAGCGGCTCTTAGCCTCGCCTGCCATCGCGCCTTCGAGACGACGCTGTGGCCGGCGGGCACGGTGCAGTGGGGGGCGGTCGTCGCCCTCGGCCTGGGGCCGGTAGGCGCCGCGTTCTATCTCTGGGACATTGGAGTGAAGCGGGGCGACCTGCGCCTTCTCGGGGTCGCGGCCTACGCCGCCCCGATCCTGTCGACCCTGACCCTGGTGCTCGCCGGCTATGCCGAGCCGAGCCCGGCCCTGGCGTTCGCCTGCCTCCTCATCGTCCTCGGCGCCGGGGTGGCGGTGCGGGCCTCCCGGGCCGGGACGCGCGAGCGCCTCCGCAACAGGACCTGAACCTCACGACCTGGGCATCGGGCGCCAGTCCGGCGGCGCCATCTCGAAGCCGGCGAATTCGAAGGCCGGTGAGACCGTGCAGCCCACCAGCGTCCAGGCCCCGAGGCTGGTGGCGGTCTGCCAGTGGCCGGCCGGGACGACGATCTGCGGCTGCTGACCCCGCGCGAGGTCGGGGCCGAGATAGGCCGCGCTGGCATCGTGACCGTTGGGGCTCACCGTCAGGACGAGGGGGGCGCCCGCGTGCCAGTGCCAGATCTCGGCCGCATCCACCCGGTGCCATTCGGAGACCTCACCGAGATCGAGGAGGTAGTAGATCGCGCTGCCCACCGAGCGCCCCTCGACGGTGCGGGGATCCCGGAAGGTCTCGCGGTAATGCCCGCCCTCCGGGTGCGGTGCGAGGCCGAGGCGGGCGATCACCTCGGCGGCGGTCGGTCCCTGGGATCCGGCACTCATGGGCGAACTCCTGCAGATGGCGTCACTCGATGGCACCCTGCGGCAGGCTGAGGCCGGGGGGGGCCTTGGCGCCGGACGATCCGCTCCCCGACTCCCTGGCCACCTTCGGCCGGACCTTCTTGACCGGGGTCTTGCTCGGCTTGGCCGCCTCGTTCCCGGCGGCCACCGGCGCACGCGTCACGGCTGGAGCCTCCCCGCATTCCCGAAACCCGAGCTGCGCCAGACTCTTTCCGGTGTCGGAGACGATGTTGAGCGTGTCGGGCAGGGGCGCCGGCACGGCATCCCAGCGGACCGGGGCGCCGAGCAGCGCCCCGAGGGCTGCCGGGCTGCCGCCGCGCCGCAGGGCGAACAGGTCGGGGCCGTATGCCGTGGCGGCCTTGCCGGCGATAACGACCTCCAGGACCCGGGTCGTCTCCGGCGTGAGCGGGCGCAGCGGATTCTCGACGACGACGGCCCCCGTGCGGGTCACCCAGACCACAAAGTCCTTCTGTCCCTCGTAGACCGCCGCCCGGGCCTCGCACTGCACGGTCAGGCCGGGCAGGTTAGCGGCTGGCATCGGCGCGGGAGCGGCGACGGGCGCGGGAGTGGCGACGGGCTCGGGGTCGGTGGGGGTGGTCGCGGGGGCCTCGGCCGCCGGTTTCACCGCAGGTTTGGGCGCGGGCTTGGGTTTGGGCTTCGGGGCAAGCCGGCGCGGGGTCGGCGCCGCGGCCGGCCGCTCGGTTTCGGGAGCCGGCTCGGACACCTGAGCCTGGGCCGCTCCCGCCACGATCAGGGCAACCAGGGACAGGGAGGCCAGCGACAGGAAGGCCGCGGGCTGGAGGGTCGGCCACCGGCGCGTGCGGGAGCACACCATCAGCGAAGCTCTCGTTCTCGATGCGGGTCTGGACGGTGCGGCGACGGCAACTTACGGGCCGGGTCCTCGTCCGAAACCCCGAGCGGCCGCTCCGGCTCGATGTCCAGGACGGTCGCGCTGCGATCGATGGGACTGGGGCGCAGCGGCTCGAGGCTGCGGATCAGCAGATCCTCGCCATCGGCCTCATCCACGAGGTCTTCCTCGCGCGCCATGCGCAGTTCGGGCCGACGCCCCCTTCTGAGCTGAAGGGCCACGAGGAAGCCGGAGAACAGGAGGACGCCCAGGGCCCCCAGGATCAGGAGTGTTTCCATGCCGGGTCCAGCGTTAGCCCAGGACGCGCCGCGTTGCATCCTCTCCCGGCACGTTCGCGGACCGCCGCCCCACGCCGGAACGGTCCTTGCGTCGTCGGGCGACGATGTCAGAAGAAACGGCTCGACCCCGGCTCGATATCCCCGGTTCCGGGGCGGTCAGGCATGAGCCGTGCAGACAGGGACTGCGCAGGGATGGACCATGCGACCCCGGGGATGGCCCTCTTTCCGTGTCGATGGCCGGGGATTTCGCGCAGTTCCGACGCATCGGCGGCGTCCGCATGCCGTATGACGCCCTAGCCCGCTCCCGAACCTCAAGGTCGATCGATGCGCATGCATGACCTCAATCCGGCCGATGCCGCCCACGACCCCGGCCCTGATCCGCAGGGGGCGGAGAGCCTGGAGCGCGACCTCCTGCGGCTGATCGAGGAATCCCGCGAGCAGGCGGCGGAGGATCCGTTCCGCAATCCCGTGCTCGCGGTCACGCTCGCCATCACCCGGCGCTTCGACCGGGGCGAAATCGGCGAGGACGACCTGGACGACCTGTTTCCCCGGCTGCGATCCCAGTCCCTAGCGTCCCGCGCCGAGCGCCTGCGCGCCTATGTGGGGCTGGACCGGGACGCGGTGTCGGCGCCCGACAGCCGGATGGCCGCCCGTCTCGTGGCGGCGGTCCCCGCGCGCCAGGGCGATTTCGAGACCTTCCGGGACCTCGTGGGCCGCACGGGCTTCGCCGTGGTCTTCACCGCCCATCCGACCTTCGGGATGCCGCGCGCCGTCGCCGCCCTGATCGCCCAGGCGGCGAGCCAGGCCGAGGGCGCCGCCCGCGCGCCGCTGGTCGCGCGCGCGGCCGCCCTCTCGACCCGGCCCGACCCGAACATCAGCCTCGACGACGAGTTCGAGCAGGCCTGCATCGCGGCCAATCACGGCCGCACCGCCGTCGACGGCTTCAACGCCATGCTCCTCGATGCGGCCCGGGCGCGCTGGCCCGACCGCTGGACGGAGCTCGTCCCGAAACCCTTCGCGATCGCGAGCTGGGTCGGGTGCGACACCGACGGGCGCACCGATATCGGCTGGTGGGACACCCTGCGCTATCGCCTCGAATCCAAGCGGATGCAGCTCGATCGGGTCATGCGCCACCTCCCCCAGGTGCCCGCGACCCAGGTGGTGCGCGACCTCACGGGGAACGCCCTCGCCGCCGTGAACCGCCAGCTCGCCGTCGCGCCCCGGCTCGGAACCAAGCCGTCCCTGGAGGCGGTGCATCGCTTCGCCCTCGCCCTGATCATCGAGCGCGAACGGGCCCAGACCGATGCCAGCGCGATCCTGGCCGGACTCGCGGGCGCCCTCGGGGCGGCCGAATCCGAGGCCGACCAGCGCAGCATCGCCCTGCTGCGGTCCGGCATCGCCACCCACGGTCTCTCGAACGCCCTGCCGCATTTCCGGCTGAACGCCAGCCAGATCCACAACGCGGTGCGGCGCGTCACCGATCTCGAGGGTGAACCCACGGACGCCGCCCAGCGCCGTTCGCACCTCGCCACCATCCACGCGCTGCTCAACGACGTGCAGGCGGTGGACGTGGATTTCGGCGCGCTCGCCGCCGAGCGGGCCTCGGCCGCCCGGCTGATGATGACGATCACCCAGATCCTCAAGCACGTGGACGGCACCCACCCGGTCCGCTTCCTGATCGCCGAGACCGAGACCGGCTACACGCTGCTGGCCGCCCTCTGGCTGGCGCGGCACTACGGCATCGCCGACAGGGTCGAGATCACGCCGCTGTTCGAGACGGCCAGCGCCCTCGAACAGGGCATCCGGGTCCTCGACGATGCGCTCCGCAACCCGCATTGGCGGCAATATCTCAAGCGCATCGGCCGACTGACGGTACAGTTCGGCTATTCCGATTCCGGGCGCTATGTCGGCCAGCTCGCGGCGAGCTTCTGGATCGAGCGTCTGCGCCTGCGCATCACCGAGCTGATGGTGCAGAACGATCTCACGGGCGTGGAACTCGCGATCTTCGACACCCACGGCGAATCCATCGGCCGGGGCGCGCATCCCAGCTCCCTGCGCGACCGCCTCGCCTATCTCGCCCCGGAGGATTCGCGTCGGCGCAACCGGAATGCCGGGATCCGGGTACGCCTCGAATCGAGCTTCCAGGGCTCGGACGGCTACCTAATGTTCGGCACCCTGCCCCTGGCCGAGGCCACGGTGGAGCGCATCGCCGAGCACGTCTTCGCCTTCGACACCGCCGACGACGACAGCTTCGCCGACTATGTCCTCTCCGATCCCGCCAGCGGGGCCGACGAGACCGACGACCCGATCTACGCCGAGCCGGATTTCGCCGCCGAGTTCTTCACCGTGGTGCGCCAGGACATGGAGGCGCTGGTGGACGATCCCGGCTACGCCGCCCTGCTGGGGACCTTCGGTCCGAGCCTCCTCGACCGCACGGGCTCCCGGCCCGTCGCCCGCCAGACCGATGGCGGCGGCCCGACCATGATCACCCATCCGCGCCAGATGCGGGCGATTCCCAACAACGCGATCCTGCAGCAGCTCGGCTTCCTGGCCAATTCCCTGCACGGCGTCGGCCGGGCGGCCGGCCGGACCCCGGACCTGTTCCGTGACATGCGCCGGGATTCCGTGCGCTTCTCCCGGGCCTTCCGACTTGTGCAGCACGCGGCCAGCGTCTCCGACCTCGACGTGCTGCGCGCGTATATCGACACGCTCGACCCGGCGGTGTGGCTGGAGCGGGCCCGGCGCACCCAGCGCGACGGCCGGCGCGAGGAACTCGTGGTGATCGCCAACGCCCTCGACCGGCTGCGGCTCGCCCCCGACCTGCGCCACCTCTTCGGCCGCCTCACCTGCGACTGGCTCAACCTGCAGGTCGCCGCTCCCGACCTCGGCCGGATGTCGGCCCGCCTGACCCTGCTGCACGCGATCCGCCTCGCGCTGATCCACCGGATCTGGTTCCTGGCCGTGCACATTCCGGGTTTCCGACCGCAATCGGGCGTGAGCCGAGAAGCGCTGATCGAGCGCTTCCTGCGCCTCGACATCGACGGCTGCCTCACGCTGCTGGAGGACATCTTCCCGATCACCCCGGATCCGACCCTCGGCCTGAACTTCGGCGAACCGGCGGGCCCGCGCGACGTCGGTACCTACGAGGCCGAGCACAAGACGCTGTTCGAGCCGATCCGGCGCAGCTTCCAGCGGGTGCGCGAGATCTCGGGCATGATCCAGCACGAGGTGGGCGCGTTCGGATGAGGTCGAGCCTCACGGCCCCGGCGCGCCGAGGCCGCCGGGTTACGCCGGCAGCTCCTCAAGTTCAGGGGCCGAACGCCGATCCGTGCGGCGCGGAGCCCGAGCCCGAGCCCGAGCCCGAGCCCGGCGCGCCCATCGTCATCGCGGCCGCCGCGGCCGCCAATCCCCAGCGGACCAGGTCCTCCGCCTCTCCGGCCGTTCCCGCCTCGGCGTAGCAGCGCAGTTCGGGCGCGTTGCCGGAGGCGCGGAAGTGGATGGTGCGTCCGCCATCAAGCTCCATCCTCACGCCATCCTGCTCGTCGATGGCGCGCGGCTCACCGATCGGCCGAACGAAATCCCGCCGATACGTCTCCTCGCCGAGTTGCCCCAGGAAGGCGCCGCTCTTCTCGGCCGGCGTATTGGGCAGGCGGTCGCTGGCGGTCTCGCCCACGGAGAGGGATGCGACGAGGTCCGCGAGCGACAGTCCGGCTTTGCGCGCCGCGGCCAGGGTCGCCAGAATCGGCAGCATCGCATCGCGGGTCGGCAGCGCGGGCAGGGTTCGGCCATCGAGGGTGACGTCCGAACCGAGCAGGAAGCCACCATTCGCCTCAAAGCCGACAACGGCGTCGGCGCCCTCCGTCTCCGCCTGGGCCATGCCGGCGATGACGTAGGGCGAGCCGACCCTGGTGCGCAGCACCTGCCGGAACCCGCCCGCATGCTCGATGGCCGAGCCCGCCGTGACCGGCACGACGACGGTATCGACGCCGAGATACCGCGCCGTGATCAGCCCGAGAACATCCCCCCGCAGGATTCGTCCGGCGGCATCCGCGACCAGTGGCCGGTCCGCGTCGCCATCCGTCGTCACCAGGGCGTCGAAATCGCCCGACGCCGTGGCATCGCGGATGAAGGCGATGTCCTCAGGGCGATGGGCCTCCGTGTCGATGGGAACGAAGCGGTCCGCGCGCCCGATCGAGGTCACGTTCGCGCCCAACGCCGTCAGCAGTTCCACGAGCAGGTCGCGCGCCACGGAGCTCTGCTGGTAGACCGCGATCCTGAGGCCGGCCAGGATGTCGGACGGGAACGATCCGCAATAGCGCTGACGGTAACGGTCCGTCGCGCCGGGCTCCGGCGCAGCGGGATCGGCCGCCGCCATGGCGCCCTCCGTGGAGACGTCGCCGAGGGCCGCCAGGATCGCAGCCTCATCGGTCTTGGTGATCTCACCGTCGGGCCGGTAGAATTTCAGACCGTTCCGGTCCTCCGGAATGTGGCTGCCGGTGACCATCACGGCACAGACGCCGCGCCGAAGCGCTTCCAGAGCCAGGGCCGGCGTCGGCAGCGCGCCGCAATCGATGGCCGTGAAGCCGGCGCCCGTGGCGGCGGCCGCCACCGTGGCGGCGATGCCGGGGCTGCTGTCGCGCAGATCTCGCCCGATCACGACGGTGCGACCGGTGCCGGTCGTCTCGGCGACGGAGCGGAAGAAGGCCCTCGCATAGGCGTAGCTCGGCCAGCCCACCAGGTCGGTGACCAGCCCACGCAGACCGCTCGTCCCGAACTTCAAGCTGCTCATGAGAACTCCCATCACAGGGGCGCGACGCGGCGCCGGCAAGACGACAGCGCTGCTTCTAGGAGAAGTGGTTCCCCGTCTCAATCGCGTGCCGATTCGTGGAGGCCAGGGGCGCGATCCCCGAGGGGGTGCCGGTGCCTAAACCGGCACGACCGTGAGCAGCGTGCCTTCCACCCCCGTCACCCGCACCCGAGCGCCCATCGGCGCATCCGGGCCGGTGACGCGCCAGAGGGTGTCGTTGACGCGAATCCGACCCTCGCCGGCGACGATCGGTGCCACGAGGGAATAGTCCCGCCCGACGAGGCCCTGGGCGCCCTGGTTCAGGGCGCTCGGACCGTCCTTGTTCCGGCGGCTTGCGACCACCGCGAAGGCCACCGACAGGACGGCGAACAGCAGCAGCTGTCCCTGCCAGGGCATCGGCACGAGGAGACTTTGCAGCCCCGTGACCACGGCTGCGAGACCGAGCCAGAGCAGGAACACTCCCGAGGCAACGAGTTCGGTTCCCATCAGCACGAGGCCGACGAGGATCCAGGTCCAGGCCGGGCCGATCGCGTCGACGAACGACGCGATCATCGCGCCGACCCGCCGACATTCGGAGGCAGGCCCGCACTCTTCCGGGCAGGAGCCCCCTCGCCAAAGACGCTTCGGGTGATCTCGGCGATGCCGCCCAGGGTGCCCGCGAGGGCCGCCGCCTCGATCGGGACCACCACCACGCGCTGGTTCGGCGCGGTGGCGATGGCCTTGACCGCCTCGACATACTTCTCGGCCACGAGGAAATTCGCTGCCGCGAGGTCGCCCTTGGCGATGGCCTCGCTGACGAGCTGGGTCGCCCGCGCCTCGGCCTCCGCTCCGCGCTCCCGCGCCTCCGCATCGCGAAAGGCCGCCTCCTTGCGCCCTTCCGCCTCCAGGATCGCCGATTGCTTGCGCCCCTCCGCACGCAGGATCTCGGCTTGCCGGTGCCCCTCCGCCTCCAGCACAGAGGCGCGCTTCTCGCGCTCGGCCTTCATCTGCCGCGCCATCGCGCCGGCGAGGTCGGCGGGCGGCACGATGTCCTTGATCTCGATGCGGGTCATCTTCACGCCCCAGGGTGAGGCGGCGGCATCCATCACCCGCAGCAGGCGCTCGTTGATCTCGTCGCGGTGGGACAGTAGCTGGTCGAGATCCATGGAGCCGACCACCGTGCGGATGTTGGTCATCGTCAGAGTCATCATCGCGACCTCGAGGTTGGAGACCTCGTAGGAGGCTCGGGCTGCATCGAGCACCTGGTAGAACACCACGGCATCGATCCGCACCCCGGCATTGTCGCGGGTGAAGGCCTCTTGGCTCGGCACGTCGATGACCTGCTCCATCACGTTCACCCGCCGGCCGATTCGCTCGACGTAGGGGGCGATGAGGCCGAGGCCGGATTCCAGGCTGCGGTGGTACTTGCCGAACCGCTCCACGGTGTAGACGTGCCCCTGCGGGACGATGTTGATGCCGATCCCGAGGGTCACGACGACGAGCGCCACGAGCACCACCGCCGCGACGCTCACGCCCACAGAGAAATCCATGCCCCATTCCCCCGACGATCCTGCCGGCATTGAGACCGGCCGGATCGTGCGACGCAAGGGTGTCCGGTGCGTCCTGGGCGCGGAGGCGACCAAGGTCAGGGTGTCAGCGTCCCCAAACTCCGAGGCGCTCGGCGCGGGCATGGTCCTCGGCGGCCACGAGGTCGGGCGTCGCCTCGGGTGAGGCGCGGCCGCCGCCGTTGAACAGCACCACCTCGGAGAGGTCGCGCCCGTCCACCGCGCACAGGCGGGCCTCGCTGCCGGCCACCGGCTGGCAGGTCACGGTACGGCCGGCCAGGTAGCGGGTGAGTTCGTCAGCCTGTCCGCCGCGCACCCACTCCACCCCGAAAAGGCGCACGAGCTTGCCGCCGACCCGCAGGGTCGCGGTATCGATGACCTCCACCGGACCACGGATCTCGTTGGCCGAGGCCGGTTTCGGAGGCGTTTCCTCCGGCAGAGCGGGACTCATGTCGGGCGCGCTCGGCGGCGCCGCTGTGGATGAGGCCTGCGGCGGGGATTGAGCCGCCCCCCCCGTATCGGGCGAAGCGGTCTCCTGCGGCGTCCGCCCTCCGAAGACGGCGAGGAGGGCCACGAGCGCAGCGGCGCCGAGTCCGATCGGGAGGGCGCGCCGGGACAGGGCATCGCGCATCACATTGCGGTCGCGGGCGACTTCGCCGAGACGCGAGGCGCTGTCGGCGAGGCGACCGCGGGCATAGCCGCCGACGCGCTGCGCCCCCTCTCGGACGCGGCCGGCGACGAGGCCGGCCCGGCTCGGCCCCGCGGGGTCGGCCGCGGGTCCCGGTGCGACCGCCTCAGCCGGCGATGACGCGACCCGGCTGCGCCGGAGCGTCGCGAAGCGACTGGACAGGGAGGTGGCGAGGGCACGGCTTCGGGTGGCCGAGCGCGTGACCAGAGACCGTGCGAGAACCGACTGCGCCTCGACGAACCGCGCCGTCGCCATTCGGAAATCCTCCGTCGGAACGGGCTCCGGCGCGGACTCGGGTTCCGGCGCGGGAATCGGCCGGAACAGGGCGGGGTGCCGGTCTCGGAGTTCCGCGAGGAGGGCCGGCAAATCCATCGGAACCAGGGCCCCGTCCGCCTCGGTGACGTGACGCGGTGCGCCCGTCCGATCGATCACGCGGTAGCCGGGCGGCTCCAGGCTCGGCGCGAGGGCCGCTTCCGCCAGGAGCGCGAGCGTGCGCTCTGCCACCGGATAGGCGCCTGCCTGCGTGACGGCTCGGGCGATACGCAGGCGCAAGGCCTCACGCTCCGAGGCCGCCCCGTCCCGTCGCGCCTCACCCAGTCCCGGCGAGGGTGGATTTCGATCATCCAAGATGCGCAGAACTCCGGGTATGACGCACCGATCGCGACGGGCCGGCCTCAGGCACCGCGCTGCGCATTCGCTATAGCGCTCTGCGGCCCCGCACCATAGCGGCGCAGCACGCGGCTCGACTCGGCGACGATCAGCGGGCGCTCCCCGGCGAAGCTGATGGTCAGTGTGAGTTCGGATACGCCCTGCGAACGCACGCCGCGCCCCGGGTTGTCGGCGCGGAAATTGAAGGTGGTGTGGACGATGCAGGTCGCGCTCGCCGCGTTGCAGGCCGTTCGGGTCGCTCCGCCCTGTGCCTCGTAGTGACGCTCGGGCCAGCGCCGGACGAAGCGGCGCTTCTCGGCGATGAGGGCCGCCAGTGACAGGGTGCGGCCGTGGAAACGGACCCGCTCGGCGTAGAATCGCGGCGCGTTCACCACCATCGCGTCCCCGGAGGCCGAGACGTTGTCCAGGTACCGGTCGGTCAGGCGCGTCGCGGCGGCGGCCCATTCGGGGAAGCGTGCGTCCGAGGCCGCCGCCGGTGATGCCATCGGGGTGGGCGTGTCGGCCAGGCGCGGGCGGATATGCAGGCGCTCCGGCGCGGCGCGTCCCTCGCGGGTCGCCGCACGGCGGCCGTCGGCGGATCCTGCCACGCGCCGCCGGTGCGCGGCCATCGGCGTCCGCTCGGCGCTCGCCGCGTCCTGGGCCGACGGGCCATCCGCCTGCGCCTTGGCCGTCGCAGGCGTCTCAGCCACGGGCTTCTCGGTCACGGGCTTCTCGGAGGCGGATTTCTCGAGTGACAGCTTCTCACCGACGGCCTTGTCCGCGCCGGGTTGCACCGCCTGTCGAGCCGGCGGGTCGACCCAACCCGGGCGCGTCTGGGCCTGCGCCGTTCCTACGGACAGAGCCGCGCTCATCAGCGCGACGGACGAGGCGAAGCCAAGTCGGACGAGACCGGTTCCGTTGAAGCTTGGACCGTGGCGCATGGCATCATCACCGGGGTCGCGGCCGGGGTTTCGGAAAAGCGCGTGCGGGACCGATCGACCGGAATGAAACGTCGGGTGCGGCCGCTAAGTTTCCCTGAATGCGCACGCAACGGTTCGGCCCAGGTTCGGAAGTGTGGACGGGTGCGAGGATTGCGGGGATGCGTCGCGCACGGACCCAGGCGCCGCGGCACCGACTCTTGTGCCGGGGGGCTCTTGTCATTGCCAAGCCTGAACCCACCTTGTGGATCGGGTCCGGGCCCCTCTGGCGGTCGAGGCGTTGACCGTGATGTCGGACCCTTCCATGCTTTTGCGCTGACGCGGCGCGAACGCACCGGAGGGTGTCGAGCCTCATGGTCCCTCGTTGTTTCCCGTTCCCACATCGTCAGCCTGATCCGTGCCAGACCGGAGCCTCCCGATGAGCGCGCCCTCCCGCAAGGCGCTTCTCCTCGTCAATCCGAAGGCCCGCAACGGCAGCTTTTCCCTCGACGAGGTCCGCGACGTCCTCCGCGCCGGAGGGATCGAACCCTTCGAGCCGCCGGGTAACGCCGACTGCACTGCGGTCATCAAGCGTCACGCGCAGGGTTGCGATCTCGTCATCCTCGGTGGCGGTGACGGCACCCTCAACGCGGCCGCGCCCGCTCTGGTCGAGACGGGATTGCCCCTGGGCATCCTGCCCCTCGGCACGGCCAACGATCTCGCCCGCTCCCTCGGCCTGCCCGTCGACCCGGTGGAGGCCGCTCGCCTCATCACCAGCGCGGAGGCACGCCCGGCCGATCTCGGCTGCGTCAACGGGCACTACTACTTCAACGTCGCCAGCATCGGCTTCTCGGCGGACCTCGCGGGCGACCTCACGGCGGAATCGAAGAAGACCTGGGGCACCCTCGGCTACGGCATCGCGGCGGTCCGCGTGCTTCGGCGGATGCGACCCTTCACCGTCTACATCGAGCATGACGGCCAGACCGAGACGGTGCGCACCATCCAGGTCTCGGTGGGCAACGGACGTCACTACGGCGGCGGCATGACCGTCGAGGAGACGGCCACCGTCGACGACGGCAAGCTCGACTTCTACAGCCTGGAGGTCGCCCATTGGTGGCGGCTGCTGATGCTCCTGCCGGCTCTGCGCAAGGGCACCCAGGGCAAGGCGGCCGACGTGCGGGCCTTCAGCACCACCGAGATCGTGGTGAAGACCAAGAAGCCGCGCCCCGTGAACACCGATGGCGAATTGTCGACCTACACCCCGGCCCATTTCAAGGTGGTGCCGAAGGCGGTGCGGATCTTCAGCCCGGCCCCGGCCGAACGGCCAGGCGTGGCCGCGAGCAGCCCCGGCCCGACGGCCTGACCGAGCCGAACGGGGCCGGGACCGGCCCCGCCCCTCTCCATCCCCGCTCCCGGCGCGACGCCGTCCGGGGGAGCGGCCCTGACTGACTCGACGAGGCCACCGTGGACAGCCTGCTTCAACTCGCCAGCGACCCCACCGCCTGGGCGGCCCTCGCCACCCTGGTGGTGATGGAGGTCGTGCTCGGCATCGACAACCTCATCTTCATCTCGATCCTGACCAACAAGCTTCCGCCCGAGCACCAGCAGAAGGCACGGCGCATCGGTATCGGCCTGGCGCTGATCCTGCGCCTCGGCCTCCTCGCCACCATCGCGTACATCGTCGCCCTGACGCAGCCCGTCTTCGAGGTGTTCGGCAAGGGCTTTTCCTGGCGCGATCTGATCCTCATCGCCGGCGGCCTGTTCCTGCTGTGGAAGGCCACGAAGGAGATCCATCACACCGTCGATCCGGAGCCGGAGACGCTCGGGAGCAGCGCTGTGCGGCTCGGCTTCACCGCGGCCATCGGCCAGATCCTCGTCCTCGATCTCGTGTTTTCCATCGACAGCATCATCACGGCGGTGGGCATGACGGAGCACGTGCCCATCATGGTGATCGCCGTCGTCACCGCCGTGACCGTGATGCTGCTGGCTGCCGACCCGTTGTCGCGCTTCATCGCCGCCAACCCGACGGTGGTGATGTTGGCGCTGGGCTTCCTGATCATGATCGGCATGACGCTGATCGCCGAAGGCTTCGGTGCTCACGTGTCGAAGGGGTACATCTACACTGCCATGGCTTTCTCGGCGGGCGTGGAGGGGCTGAACATGCTGGCCCGACGCCGCAGGCGTGCCCAGACCGGAACGATCACCAAATCCTGAGGAAACGTCGTTAACGTTTCACGGGAAAATCCTCGAGGAGGCTCGGCCGGGCTGATCGGCCGGGCCTCTTTCCGTTGGGCAGCGCGTTCCCAGAGATCGATCAGGCTCGCGATGAACCGGCGCGGCTGACCGCGATAGCAGTAGCCCGCCTGGCAGCAGGTCTGATAGTTGTGGTCGAACAGGTTGTGGACGGTGGCCTGCAGCTTCATGCCCTGCAGCTTCGGATCGATCCATGCGAACTCGTAGCCGAGTACGGCATCGAACAGAGGCACGGTGGCGTTGCGGAAGCTGCTGGGCACGTCGTTGGCCGGGCTGCTGCCAGCGTCGCGCACGCCGCCGCCGACCCCGAGACCCGAGAGGTCGAGACCCGGGGGTTAGCGCGGAGGTCGCGCGCATCTTGAAGGGGTTGTCGGGAATGCCCGAAAGGGCGAGCCCGACCTTCTCCGGGCTGCCCGGGCTCCGGGTCGTTCGGATGTCCACGTGGCTGTAGGCAGCCATGATGTTGAAGCCGGGTCCGAGATTGGCGACAGCCTCCGGTTCCGCGCCGCGCGCCTGCGCCTCTCCGACGGCGGCCTGAAAGACCAACGGATTGACGGGGTCGGGCCGCAGCACGTTGGTCTGGGTGATGTCGAAGATGGCGGTGTTCAGGACGACGTTGGTGCCCGGCACATTGAACTTGACGCCGCCATCTGCTGGACTTCCGTCGACTGGAACTGTGTTCCGTCGCGATCGAGCCCAAGTTGTGGGGCGAAGGAGGGCGCGAAGCTTACAGAGGGCATGAGTTCGTCGGTGAGCAGGGTGTGCTGCACGGGACCGGTGGCAACGTGCGCCTTGATCTGGTTGTCGACCGCGAACGCGTCGAGGACGTTGGTGATCCGGCCCGTGAAGCGCAGGGCCCGGGTGAGATCGTCGCTCAGGGCGTCGATCTGGGTCTAGCTTAGGTCCGCGTCGACCTGCTGGTTGCGGAAGTTTCTGCAGGAAGATCGGGTCGGGGCCGCAGCGATGCTCGAAGGCGTAACCGATTCGGTACTGCTCAGTGATGAAGTTCTGGAACGCTGGGTCGCCGGTCAAACACTACAGGATCGGCTCACGCGCGGCGGCCTCCTCGCGGGCACAGACGGCTTGGTCGGGAGCCGGACCGCCGACGGCCCTGAGCTTGCCGAGTTCGACGCGAGCCTTCTCCAGATCGGCCCGAAAGCCGGCGTCGCCCTGAAGGGCGGCGAAGACGGCGCTGGCAGCCGTGCGCCCGGCTTCGATATCGCTCGCCCAGTGCAGACCGCAGACGACACGGCTCTCGCCGTAGGAGCGGGCACGGACGAAGAACTGCGTCGCCTTCTCGGGCATCAGGGCCGCCATGATCGCTGCGTAGGTCCAGGCCTGGGTCGCATGGCTCGACGGGAAGCTGAAGGCATTGCCGAGGTCGGAGGTCCGCATCACGCAGATCTCCGCGTCGTTGCCGACGAAGGGGCGCAGGCGGCGGTAATGCAGCTTCGGACCACGAGTGGCCTGGGCGATGTCGAGGCGCGCGCGTTCCAGAAGGGTCATCAGGGCAGGCGCCCGGGACTGCTCGATACGCTGGCCGATGACGCAGGCGAAGTCGTCAAGGATCGCCGAGGCGCCATCGGCCACATCGGTGGTGGCCAGGGTCCAGCGCGGCGTTCCCTTGAGGGCCCGAGTTGCGACGAACGCGGCCTTGTCCGCCGACTCGGCCGCCGACTGGCCCCGCGGCGGGGCTCCGAGGATCGCGACGGTGTCGGGCGCCTGTGCCTCGGAGAGGTAGGGTGCCCGGGCTGCCTTGCCGGGTGTCAGAGGCGTGACACCGACGGCGGGGGCCGAGGCCGGTTTCGGCACAGTCTCCTCCGCCCAAACCGCCGTAGGGGCAATCCCCACCGGCAGGACGGCCAGGAACATCAGGGTCGGGAGCAGGCGGGCCATCGGCGTCTCGGCGTCAGAGGTCGGCACAGAGCAGGTGCCATCGGAGTATAGGGCTTCTATACAACAGGCCTATGGCACGGCTCGTCTGAACGCTGACGAAATCGCTTTCGATGTTTCTTTCGGGCTCCCGGAAAACGTCGGAAGAGGCGAATGACCGGACTTGGCCGTCCTGCATCGACACAGGCGATCGACGCGCCGGGAGGGCGCCGCGTCGCGGAAACCGGGCAATGCAGGCGCCGGACCGACGCGACGACCGATCAGAGCTTCGTTGCGGTCCGGCCGGCGAGGTTGCGTGCTGCGGATTCGAGACCGACGTGGTCGTGACCTCCGCTGAGGGCGTAGGCCGAGTGACCGGCGGTCCAGTAGGCGGTCTCGCCGTCGCCGGGGCTCGTGACCTCGCTCGGAGCGACGTGGCCGTCGAGGCTGCGGGTGGCAAACAGGGAGACTTCGCCGAGCTTGCCGGCGTCAATCACCACCTCGATGCCGGTGCCGTTGCGGGCCGGCACGATCTGCACGTCGCGCACCGTCCAGTCCGCCGGCAGGTCGGGCAACGCGATGCCGGTAGCTGCGGCAATGCCGGCGCGATCATAAGCCTGGGCCTGATCGCCCCGCTGCGCGGCAATGCGGGCGCGGACCTGCGCCGCCTCGCGGGCGTGGCGGGCATCGGCGACCAGGGCCGGATCCACGGGGGAGGCGAACGTGTCCGGCACGCCGAGGAAAGGCCCGTCGGAATGGGCCAGCCAGCCGGTGCCAACGAGGAGCGCGATCACCGCGGCGCGACGCAGGCGGTCACCGAACCGGCGCCAGGCCAGAGTCCGGTCGAGGCGCCGTGCGGCGGCCCGGTTACGCTCCGGTCCGGGGCCGGGAAGAATGGCGAAGGCCTGCCGGAGCGCGTCCCGGTCGTGCAGCTCGGCCATGATCTGCGCGGCGGTCTCGGGATTGCGCGCCAGGTGCGCCTCCACGTCGAGGCGGCGCAGGCCATCGAGCTGCCCATCCACGAAGGCGGTGAGGTCATTCTCGGTGATCGGATCGATCATCGCGGTCTGGTCCATGGCGTCGGCTCCGGTCGGATACAGGGGGCGCGTCCCCGGACGAGGAGTCCCGGCCGCGCTGAGAACGGATCGGCCTGCCTATGGCGCTCCGTCCCGGTCTTCGAAAACGTCTCAGGTGTCGCCGACGGCGCGGCCCGTTCGGTGCGATGCGTCGTCCTCGTCCTGGGCGACGAGGCGCAGGCGCGGCCGCTCGGCCGCGAGGCGCTGGCGCCGCTCGGCGAGACCGCTCCCCTGGCGCTCACCTTCCTCGAAGGCCCGCAGGGCGGCGCGGCCCCGCCCGAGACGCGACATCAGTGTGCCGATGGGGATGCCGAGGACGGCCGCCGCATCGGCATAGGCCATACCTTCCAGGGTAACGAGGTGAAGGGCGGCGCGCTGCTCTTCCGGCAGCGTGAGGAAGGCGCGCCGGATCTGCGCGAGGCGGACCTGCGCCTCCTGGGCCGGGGGCGCCATCTCCTCGCTCATCTGCACGAGGGTATCGGCGTGGCGGGCCTCGACCCGCTTCCGGCGCTGCTCGTCGATGAAGACGTTGTGCAGCACCGTCATCATCCAGGTGCGCAGGTTGGTGTTCGGCCGCGCCGCCTGGCCCGATTCCAGGGCCCGCACCAGCGCATCGTGCACCAGGTCATCGGCCCGCAGCGTGTCGCGCGTCAGGGCCCGCGCGTAGCGCCGGAGCGGCACGAGCAGGTCGACGATGGCAGTGGGGCCGGGCCGGTTCGGTTCGGTCGTCATAAGAGGATCAACGCACGAACCGCTGCTCTTAATCCAGCCGCGGCGTGTGGACGCGCATCAACGGTAGGTCGCCTTGAGATCGAGGGTGCAGGTTCGGCCGATCTGCTCGTAATTCTCGGCGATCCAGGCCTGAGCCGCACCACGGCCCTTGTCTCGCAGGCGCTCGAACACCCGCCAGCGGGCATCGAGGCGCGAGGAGGCCTGGTACTCGTCGAGGGCGCCCGTGCCGTCGATGCGGTGGACGTACTGCGACTGGTACTCGCCCCGGCCGAGCACACCCTCGGCGATGAGGTGGTCGACGAAGTCGATCGCGCGCAGTTCGCGCATGAGGTTGGCGTTGAAGGTGATCTCGTTGAGCCGGTCCTGGATCTCCTGCGGCGTGCGCGGGGTCTCGCGGCGCTCCACCGGGTTGATCTGCACCAGGACGATGTCGCGGGTCTCGGCCCCGCGATAGAGGGGATAGAGCGGCGGGTTGCCGAGATAGCCGCCATCCCAGTAGGGCACGCCGTCGATCTCCACCGCCTGGAACACGGTCGGCAGGCAGGCGGAGGCCATGAGGTGATCGACGTTCAGCGCCTCGCGCTCGAACACCGCGAGCTTGCCCGTCCAGACATTGGTGGCGGAGACGAACACCGCAGCGGTCTCAGCGGCGCGCAGGCGCTCGAAATCCACCTGGGCGGCGAGCACCTTGCGGAGCGGATTGTAGTTCAGCGGGTTCGAGGTGTAGGGGCTGGTCTTCAGGGCCCGGCTCCAGAACTCCGCGATCGGATTGTTCGACCAGAACTCGAACAGACCGCTGAAGGCGCGGCGCTGAGCCGGCCAGAAGTCGCCATCGAGGCTGACCTCGCGCCAGAACCGCTCCAGGGCCCGGCGAGCGCCCCCGGGCCCGTCCTCGAGCCAGCCATCGACCATCACGACTGCATTCATCGCCCCGGCGCTCGCCCCGGTGATCGCCTCGAAACCGAGGCGCCCGTCCTCGATCAGCGCATCGAGCACGCCCCAGGTGAACGCGCCGTGCGCGCCGCCGCCCTGAAGGGCGAGGGCGACGGTCTTCTCCGCATGCGGACCCGCCATCACACGGGTCTTGGCGGCGGGCTGCATCCGCAGGTCCCGTTCGACCGGGACGTCGATGAGCGAATCGACCGTCGGCTGCTGATGCGGATCAAGCATGCGGATCTCCCAACGTTTATGCTGCAGCGCAATATATGATGCCGCAAGGCCACAAACAGGCGGGAAGATGCAGCGGTTCCCTGTCCGTGACGCAGCCCTGCCACCCGGACTGGTCCGGAAACTCGACATCGCCGCCCGGATGGGACATGGGAGAAGCCGAATACGATCAGCGTGTTCGCTGTGCCATCCGGAATGCCCGGTGACGCAGCGGACTTGACGCCCGCCCGCCGTCATCTCAGCTAAACGATCGAGGGCGTAGAGTTTGCGGCATCGGAACGCCGCCCCCGGTCCGGACCGGCCCGATCGGAGGCTCCCGGTCGGCGGCGGACGTTCCTCGGAGCGCACAGTCAACGATGGACATCATGGACGCGACCCCCATCAACCCGATCAGCGGCACCGGCCCCGAGATCGCAGGCCCGAGCCCACGCCACCGCACGGTCGGCGTCACCATCGGATCCGGTGAGGGCGCGGTCACGGTGGGCGGCGGTGCACCGATCGTCGTCCAGTCGATGACCAACACCGACACCGCCGACATCGACGGCACCGTGGCCCAGGTGGCCCAGCTCGCCCGGGCCGGCTCGGAGCTCGTGCGCATCACCGTCGACCGGGACGAGGCGGCTGCCGCCGTGCCGAAGATCCGCGAGCGCCTGGACCGCATCGGCGTGCACGTGCCGCTGGTGGGCGACTTCCACTACATCGGCCACAAGCTCCTGTCCGACCATCCGGCCTGCGCCGAGGCGCTGGCCAAGTACCGGATCAACCCGGGCAATGTCGGCTTCAAGGAGAAGAAGGACACGCAGTTCTCGACCATCATCGAGCAGGCGATCCGCTACGATAAGACCGTCCGCATCGGCGCGAACTGGGGCTCCCTCGACGAGGCGCTGCTCACGCACCTGATGGACGAGAACGCCCGCTCGGCCCGGCCGATCGACGCACGCGCGGTGATGCGCGAGGCCATGGTGCAATCGGCCCTCAGCTCGGCCGAGCGCGCGGTGGAACTCGGCCTGTCCCAGGACAAGATCATCCTGTCGGCCAAGGTCTCGGCGGTGCAGGACCTCATCGCGGTCTATCGCGAGGTGGCGCGCCGCTCCGACTTCGCCATCCATCTGGGTCTCACCGAGGCCGGCATGGGCTCGAAGGGCCTGGTGGCCGCCTCCGCCGCCATCGGCGTGCTGCTGCAGGAAGGCATCGGCGACACCATCCGCTACTCGCTGACCCCCGAGCCGGGCGGCGACCGCACCGTGGAGGTGAAGGCCGCGCAGGAACTCCTGCAGACCATGGGCTTCCGCACCTTCGTGCCCCTCGTCGCCGCCTGCCCGGGCTGCGGCCGCACCACCTCGACCACGTTCCAGGAACTCGCCCGCGACATCCAGAGCTGGATCGTCACCTCGATGCCGGAATGGAAGAAGGCCTATCCGGGCGTCGAGGGGCTCAACGTCGCGGTGATGGGCTGCATCGTGAACGGCCCCGGCGAATCGAAGCACGCCGACATCGGCATCTCCCTGCCGGGCACCGGCGAAACCCCCACGGCGCCGGTCTTCATCGACGGCAAGAAGGCCATGACCCTGCGCGGACCGACCCTCGCCAAGGATTTCGAGACCGTGGTGACCGACTACATCGAGCGGCGCTTCGGCACGGGTACCCGCACCGCCGCCGAGTAGCCTCCTGACGCGCAGCTGCCGGACGCGATCCGGACTCGAACCCCGATGAGCGGCAACCGCGCCCAGGTTGCCGTTCTCGCGTGCTGCGCCGCATGATAGCGTGAACGCGACCGTCCCCCGCCGCCCGACCCCGTCGGGACGGCCCCGGCGTTCTCGCGCGCGACCAAACCCGCGCCGCGAGACGTTGGGCTCGCCACGAGCCTCGATCGAGCCGAATGACGCAGACCGCCCCTTCGAGCGCGCCCGCCGCCAAACCCGACGGCGCCGGTGCACCTCCGGCCGCCGAGGCCTCGCCCGAGACCGCCCGGGCCCACGGCCCGGCGGGCCTGTGGACGCTGGTCCTCGGTTCCGTCGGGGTTGTCTACGGCGACATCGGGACGAGCCCGCTCTACGCCTTCCGCGAGGCCCTGGTCTCGGCGCGGGCCGACGGCATCCTGCTGCGCGAGGAGGTGCTGGGCGTCGCCTCGCTGATCCTGTGGGCCCTCGTCCTCATCGTCACCATCAAGTACGTCGTCATCCTGCTGCGGATGGACAACAACGGCGAGGGCGGCATCCTCTCGCTGATGGCACTGGCCCGCACGGCGCTCGGCGGCTCCCGCGTGGTGTTCATGTTCGGTCTGCTCGGCGCCTCGCTGTTCTACGGCGACGCCATCATCACGCCGGCGATCTCGGTGCTCTCGGCGGTGGAGGGCCTGAAGCTCGTCACCCCGGCCTTCGATTCGTACGTGCTGCCGATCACCATCGCGATCATCGTACCGCTGTTCCTCATCCAGGTGCGCGGCACCAGCAAGGTGGCCTCCTTCTTCGGCCCCGTGATGGTGGTGTGGTTCGCCGCGATGGCGCTCGCCGCGCTGCCCCACATCGCTGCCAACACCGACGTGTTCTGGGCCCTCAACCCGTACTACGCCGTGCATTACCTCCTCGGGCACGGCACCGGCGCCCTGGTGGCGCTCGGCGCGGTGTTCCTGGCGGTGACGGGGGCCGAGGCCCTGTTCGCCGATCTCGGCCATTTCGGGCGCCGGCCGATCCAGATCGCCTGGCTCGGCCTCGTCGGCCCCTGCCTCGTCCTGAACTATTTCGGCCAGGCGGCCCTGGTGCTGTCGAAGCCCGACACCACCGATCCGTTCTTCCAGCTCGTGCCCGAATGGGGCCTGCTGCCGATGGTGCTGCTCGCCACCGCCGCCACCGTCACGGCGAGCCAGGCCGTCATCACCGGCGCCTTCTCCCTGTCGCGCCAGGCGATCCAGCTCGGCCTGCTGCCGCGCCTGGAGATCCGCCACACCTCCGAATCGCATTCGGGCCAGATCTACCTGCCGCAGATCAACGCGCTGCTGATGGTCGGCGTGGTGATCCTGGCAGTTCTGTTCCGCTCCTCGGCGGCCCTGGCCTCGGCCTACGGCATCGCCGTGACGGGCACGATGCTGATCACCGCCAGCCTCGCCTTCCTGGTGCTGTGGAAGACCTGGAAATGGTCGCCCTGGGCCGCCGGCCTCGCGATCCTGCCCTTCGCGGCGGTGGAGTTCCTGTTCCTCCTGTCGAACATGCTGAAGGTGTTCGAGGGCGGCTACGTACCCCTGCTGTTCGCCGGTGCCCTGATCGTCATGATGTGGACCTGGGTGCGCGGCGTCGGGATCCTGATCAACAAGACGCGCAAGACCGACGTACCGCTCACCGAGCTCGTCAGCATGCTGGAGAAGAGCCCGCCGCATCACGTCCGCGGCACCGCGGTGTTCCTGACCAGCGACCCCTACATCGCCCCGGCCGCCCTGCTGCACAACCTGAAGCACAACAAGGTGCTGCACGAGAAGAACGTGGTGCTCACCGTGGAGACCGTGGACACGCCCCGCGCCGCCGAGGTCGACCGTATTCACATCGAGCCGATCGGCCCGCACTTCCACAAGGTGGTGATGAAGTTCGGCTACATGGAGACGCCGAACATCCCCCGGACCCTGACGCTGCTGCGCAAGCAGGGCTTCAAGTTCGACATCATGGCGACGTCGTTCTTCCTGTCCCGCCGCTCGATCCGCCCGGCCGCCCATTCGGGCATGCCCCTGTGGCAGGACCGAATCTTCATCACCCTGGCCAAGAACGCCAACGACGCCACGGACTTCTTCCAGATCCCCACCGGCCGCGTGGTCGAGGTCGGGACCCAAGTGACCGTGTAGGAACCGTGCCGAAGGCGGCCTCCCGGTCCGAAGGGCCGCGACGGGCGGGTTTTCCGACATTCGGGCGAAGCGCCACCGCAGTAAGCGGATCAGGTGGCTTCGGAGGGCGGCACCTGGCTTATGCCATGGCGGATGGCTGCGGCGCCGTCGTCTCCGCCGGTCGGCTCGGCGCGGTCTCGCGGATTCCACCACGAAGCGCCAGATCGATGGGCCCGTCGAGGACGGACAACGGCGCGGCGAGCCGAGGCGCGGGACGCGCATAATAGGCCCTGAGCAGCGGTGTCCGATCGCGCAGGTGCGCTTCGACGCGATCGTTCAGGCGTCCGACCGGACCCGTCAGCGCATCGAAGCCCCCAGTGAGGGCACGGACGATCGCACGCGTGCACGCCTTTGCGAGGTGGGCGACCGGCCGAACCATGTTCATCGCGACCTGCGGTAAGGAGAAGGTGCGATTTCAGATAGGGTGGCGGCCCCGTTAATCTCCGCGACCGAAAGCGGCATGCAAGGCGCCGGAACCGAGGCCCGTCGGGAATCGGCCCACGGCTCGCGGCGGTTCCTCGGGGGCCGGCTCACGGCCTTGGCAGGTTGAGGACGGGCGGCGGGATCAGCGGCTCAGGAGCCAGGGCGGCCGGCGTCAGGGCGACGCGGCTGTGGGCGGCCTTCGGTGCCCTGGCCGCGGGTGCGGGCTTCTCGTCGACGGTGGCCCGCACCGTACGGATCGGGGCCGCACGATGGTCCGGCACCGAGGCGGTCGGGGTCGCGCGGGCAGCCGCGGTCTCGACCGGGGCGGGGATGGGGGCGGCCGCGGGGGAAACCGAAGCCGCGACCACGGGCATCGTCGGCGCCGCGGGGGCCTCGGCCGAGGCGAAGGCGAGCGCGGTGGCGGGCGCGGGCGGCGTGGCCTGCTCCACGGCGCCGGGCTTGCGCTTCTCGTAGAAGGCGTTGCCGCCGGCCACCGCCACGTAGTGCATGTTGTTGTAGGGGAAGCGCAGGCCGGCCGTGTGGAAGTACATCGCTCGCCCGACCTTCGGGTGGCGCTGGCCATCGAGGACGGCATCGGTCACCTCGGCGACCTTCTGCAGGCTCTTGTCGTCCATTTTCTTCGTCAAGACACCGGGGGCGAATTGCCGGGGCTGGCCGACCACCGAGCAGATCCCGCCATTCGGAAAGGCGGCGGCCTCGAGCCGGTTCATGACCACCGTGCCGACGGCGAGCAGGCCTTCGGCGTCGCTGCGATTCGACTCGAAGTACATCGCCCGACCGAGACAGTCGCGCTCTTCATCGGTGACGGACACCGGCTTGGCTGCGAGCGTCGAACCCGTCACCGTGGGTGCACCCGCATAGGTATTGCAGCCACCGAGACCAGGAACCGCCAGGAGGAGACCAAGTAGAGGCAGCGTCGTCGCCGATCGGGTTTCCTGCATGCCGTCTCGCTCCACTCCCTCAAGCGTATCCATATGGCTTGACCACCAAATGGGTTCGTTTCTGGGCAGGGGCGGCGATTTCGAGGCGGCGGGTCAGGCCTCGCGGTCGTAGCGGAAGGCATCCGCCACCCGCGGCATCCCGATCCGATCGTAGAAGCTGACGGCCCCGGGGGCGGCCGTCAGCAGGAGCGAGGCCTGCGGCCCGACTGCCGCTCGGGTGGCGGCGAGGAGGCCGCGGCCGATCCCGAGCCCCTGCGCGGAGCGGCTCACCGCGAGGTCCGAGAGATAGGCGCAGAACACGAAATCCGTGAGCGTGCGCGCGACGCCGACGAGGTCGTCGTCCCGCCGGGCGGTGACGACGAGATCGGCCTGCGCCAGCATCCGGGCCAGGCGCGGTAGGTCGTCGGTCGGGCGGCGCACGGCGAGTCCGGACTCGATCAGGACGCGGCGGAACTCCGCCGCGTCGAGGTCCGGCTCGATGCCGTAGGCGACCGCCAGCACGCTCAGGCCGTCAGCGTCCCGTGGCAGTGCTTGTACTTCTTGCCCGAGCCGCAGGGACACGGTTCGTTGCGCCCGACGCGGCCCCAGGTGGAGGAATCGTCCGGGTTGCGCTCGAGAACGGCGGTGTCCGTGGCCATCTCGCGTGCGGCGTAGCCGTAGGCGGGACCCGCGCCGCCGTCGCTACCCGTACCGGTGCCCGCCATCTCGTTCTCACCGGTGACGGGATCGAGGTGTTGGGCGAACATCGGCGGCAGGCCGGGTGGGGCGAAGGGATTGTCGGCGCCCTCCACGGGCGGCTCCTCGTACATGATCTCGATGCGCGAGAGCTGCTGCGTCACCTGCTCGCGCAGGGCGGCGACCAGGCTGTTGAACAGCTCGAACGCCTCGGACTTGTACTCGTTGAGGGGATCGCGCTGGGCGACGCCGCGCCAGCCCACCACCTGACGCAGGTGGTCGAGGGTGACGAGGTGCTCGCGCCAGAGGTGGTCGAGAGTCTGCAGGAGCACCTGCTTCTCGACATAGGTCATCACCTCGGGCGTATTCTTCTCGGTGCGCCCAGCATAGGCCTCGTCAGCGGCCTGGCGCAGGCGGTCGCGCATCTCCTCGTCGGCGATGCCCTCCTCCTTGGCCCAGTCCTCCACCGGAACGTCGAGGTTGAGCACCGTCTGGACCCGCTCGCGCAGGCCCTCGATGTCCCACTGCTCGGCGTAGGCGTTCTCGGGCACGTGCACCGCCACGAGGTCGTCGACGACGCCGTGGCGCATCTCGTCCACGGTCTCGCGCACGCTGTCCTGGCCCATGAAGTCGCGGCGCTGCTCGAACACGACCTTGCGCTGGTCGTTCATGACGTTGTCGTACTTGAGCACGTTCTTGCGCATGTCGAAGTTGCGCGCCTCGACCTTCTGCTGCGCCTTCTCGATGGCCTTGTTGATCCAGGGATGGATGATCGCCTCACCCTGCTCCAGGCCGAGGCGGGTCAGCATGCCGTCCATGCGGTCGGACCCGAAGATCCGCATCAGGTCGTCCTGGAGCGACAGGTAGAACTTCGAGCGGCCGGGATCGCCCTGGCGACCGGAGCGGCCACGCAGCTGGTTGTCGATTCGGCGGGATTCGTGGCGCTCGGTGCCAATGATGTAGAGGCCGCCCGGCAGGGCGACCTTGCGGCCCGCAGCCGGGTCGGCCGCCTCGCCCGAGGCCAGCACCTTGTCGCGGTTCTCCGCGATCTCGGCCTTGATCGCCTCGATCTTCGCGTTGCGCTCCGGCCCCTCGGGCACGCTGGCAAGCTCCTTCTCCACGCGCATCTCGACGTTGCCGCCGAGCTTGATGTCGGTGCCGCGCCCGGCCATGTTGGTGGCGATGGTGATGGCGCCGGGCACGCCGGCCTCGGCGACGATGTAGGCCTCCTGCTCGTGGAAGCGGGCGTTGAGCACGGCGAAGCGCTTCGTCACCCGGCCTTCGCGGGCAGCGGCGTAGACGTCCGTGAGGGCGTTGGGGTCCGAGTAGTCGAGCTGGCGGAAGCCTGCCTTGACCAGCATCTCGGCCAGGTGCTGCGACTTCTCGATCGAGCCGGTGCCGACCAGGATCGGCTGGTGGCGCGCATGCGCCTTCTCGATCTCGGCGATGATGCCGTCGTACTTCTCGGCCACCGTCCGGTAGACCTCGTCGTCCTCGTCGACGCGCTCGACCTCTTTGTTGGTCGGGATGTCGACGACCTCGAGCTTGTAGATCTCGGCGAACTCGTCGGCCTCGGTGGAGGCCGTACCGGTCATGCCGGCGAGCTTGGAATAGAGGCGGAAGTAGTTCTGGAAGGTGATCGAGGCCAGCGTCTGGTTCTCGGGCTGGATCGTCACCCGCTCCTTGGCCTCGAGCGCCTGGTGCAGGCCTTCCGAGTAGCGCCGGCCCTGCATCATGCGGCCGGTGAACTCGTCGATGATCACCACCTCGTCGTTCTTGACGATGTAGTCCTTGTCCAGGGTGAACAGGGTGTGGGCGCGCAGGGCCAGGTTCACGTGGTGGACGAGGCTGACGTTGTGCGCGTCGTAGAGGTCGCCCTCCTTGAGGAGATCAGCCCCGCGCAGGAGGTCCTCGACGAACTCGTTGCCGCTCTCGGTCAGCGAGACCGTGCGCTGCTTCTCGTCGAGATCGTAATGCTCCCGCTCGAGATGCGGCATCAGCGCGTCGACCGAGACGTAGAGCTCGGAGCGGTCGTCGACCGGGCCGGAGATGATCAGCGGGGTCCGGGCCTCGTCGATCAGGATCGAATCGACCTCGTCGACGATCGCGAAGTTGTGCCCGCGCTGGGACAGCTGGCTGAGCTCGTACTTCATGTTGTCGCGCAGGTAGTCGAACCCGAACTCGTTGTTCGTGCCGTAGGTGATGTCGGCGGCGTAGGCCTCCTTCCGCTGGTCGTCGTCGAGCCCGTGCACGATGGTGCCGACGGTGAGGCCGAGGAAGCGGTAGACCCGGCCCATCCACTCCGCGTCGCGGGCGGCCAGGTAGTCGTTCACCGTGACCACGTGGACGCCCAGCCCCGAGAGGGCATTGAGGTAGACCGGCAGGGTCGCCACCAGGGTCTTGCCCTCGCCGGTGCGCATCTCGGCGATTCCGCTCTCGTGGAGCACCATGCCGCCGATGAGCTGCACGTCGAAGTGGCGCTGGCCGAGCACGCGCTTGGCCGCCTCGCGCACGGTGGCGAAGGCGGGCACGAGGATGTCATCGAGCGTCTTGCCGGCGGCGAGCTCGGCCTTCAGCATGTCGGTGCGGGCGCGGAGCTGGTCGTCCGAGAGCGCAGCGACCTGCGGCTCCAGGGCGTTGATCTCGGCCACACGGGGACGATAGCCCTTCACGCGCCGGTCGTTGGACGAGCCGAAAATCTTCTTGGCGAGGGCACCGAGCATCGTGAACCTACGGTCGATCGAAAAGTCTGAAGGCGAATGTTGGCCGGGCTTATAGAGGTAAACACGGGCCGGCGCATCCGAAAGAGCCGGCCCGCGTCCACACCGGGGTATCGGGTGGGGCCGGGTCGGCGCGGGGCAAGCGGAGGACGCCGAGTGGCCGCATGCCCGGAGGGGCGCTGAGCCGGCTTTGACCCGGCCAACTCGGACGCGCCGCGTTTCGATCCGGGGCGTGATTCGCCCGCGCGAACCCCGTGGGCCGGATTCGGCGCCGGGGTGCCGTGGCCCCGGTTCTCATGGTCTCAGTCCTCATACGAAGGATCCGGGCGCGCGTGTCCGGGCCGCTCGCGGGATCTCCCCGCATCGTGATCGCCCGACGCACCCGTCGCCGCGACGGGAGAGGGAACGGCGTGAGGGTGCGTCGCGTGCGCGGCGAACGGGCGCCTGGATTCGGCCGCTCGACGCTGCGGCCGTGCTTGCCATCGGGGGGTGCACGCGCCACCTGATGACGCGGCCAATCCGCGGCCCCCGGCCGCACCTCGCTCGACCGCCCCCTGCGACGACCTCTGACCGGCCCCGTGCCGGGACGTGGGCGGCGCTCCCAAGGACGACTCCATGACGATGATCAAGTCCCTTTCGCGCTCCGGACTCCTGCGCACGGGCCTCCTGCGCACGGGCGCCGTCGCCCTGGCGCTCGGCCTGCCGCTGGCCTCGGCCCGGGCACAGGCGCCGGCCGCCCCGGCACCGGCCGCAGCACCCGTCGCTCCCGAGACCGTGGTGGCGAAGGTGAACGGGGCACCGATCACCGCGGGAGACCTCGCCATCGCGGCCGAAGATCCCGCCCTCTCTCTGCCCGGCGTCGACGACGCCCAGAAGAAAGCTCTCCTCGTCGACTACATGATCGACCTCAAGGTCGGGGCCCAGGCGGCCGAAGCCGCCAAGATCGGTGATTCGCCGGATTTCCAGCGCAAGCTCGCCTACTTCAAGGACAAGCTCCTCCTCGACGAGTACCTGGAGCGCGAGGCCAAGAAGGCGGCGACGCCGGAGGCGGCCAAGGCCCTCTACGACCAGACCGTCAAGGCGATGAAGCCCGAGGAGGAGGCCCACGCCCGCCACATCCTCGTGGAGAGCGAGGACGAGGCCAAGAAGATCGCGGCGCGGATCAAGGGCGGCGAGGACTTCGCCCGGGTCGCGGCCGAGGTGTCGAAGGATCCCGGTTCGAAGACCGAGGGCGGCGACCTCGGCTGGTTTACCAAGGAGCGCATGGTCGCTCCCTTCGCCGAGGCTGCCTTCAAGATGAGCCCGGGGCAGGTGTCCGATCCGGTCAAGACCCAGTTCGGCTGGCACGTGATCAAGCTCGAGGAGAAGCGCACCAAGCCGGTCCCGACCTTCGATGAGATGAAGGAGCAGGTGGACCAGTACCTGACCCGCAAGGCGCAGCAGGACCTGATCCTGAAACTGCGCGAGGGGGCCAAGATCGAGCGCACGGCGGCCGCTCCGGCCGTGGCGCCCCCCCCGGCTCAGAAGGCGCCGTAACCCGCCTCACGCGACTCGCCCTGCCTCAGGCGACTCGCCCTGCCTCAGGCGACTCGGAGCAGCGGGTGCGGTGCGGGCTCGGTCCGCCCGCGCCCGTTGCGCTTGGCTTGGTAGAGCGCGGCATCCGCCCGGCTGAGCAGGGCATCGAGCCGGCGTCCCGACGCCACGGCGGCGGAGCCCTCCTCCGGCACCGCCAGACCGATGCTGACGCCGATCGCAAGGTGCGGCAGTTCCGGCACGGCGATCCGGGCCACGGCGCGACGCAGGAACTCGGCCTTGGTCAAGGCCTCCTCCGGGGTGAGTCCGCGCAGGAGGCAGGCGAATTCCTCGCCGCCCATCCGACCGAAGATCGCGGAGCCCGGCAGCAGCGCCGACACGGTGTGGCAAAATCCGACGAGGACGCCATCGCCCACCGCGTGGCCGTGCCGGTCGTTGATGCGCTTGAAGTGGTCGAGGTCGAACAGGAGCAGGGTGAAGGTACCGCCCTCCCCCAGCGCAGTCTCGGCCCGGGCCACGAAGGCGCGCCGGCTGAGGATGCCGGTGAGCGCGTCGGTGTCGGCAGCGAGGCGCTGCAGGCGCTCCGCGCGCTCCTTCGTCAGCGACATGAACACGAAGGCGATCGCCAGGGTGAAGAGCATGCCGGCGAGGCACAGGATGGTCAGCCAGGGCGTCTGCAGCGGATTCGGTTTGGTCTGCGGCGGCGCGACGAGCGCGAGGGGCACGCGGATCCAGTAGGCGAAGGTGTAGATCAGCAGCAGGGCAACGCCGGGATAGCGCGACACCAGAGGTTCGGCCCGGGCCCGCCAGATCTCGCGAGCGGCCAGCAGGCAGAAACCTCCCGCGAGGCTCGAGGCCAGCATCACCCGGGCGGGAACCGAGGCGAAGAACGCCGGGACCAGGCAACTCGTCCCCCAGAGCGCGATCGCCACTGCGATCGGTACGAAGCGGGCGCGCCGTCCCTCGAACGCGCGGGTCCCGGTCCAGATCAGGCCATAGGCCCCGATCATCACGCCGTTGGCGACCCCGATCGAGACCCAGTCCGGAATCATCCCGCGCAGGGACAGCAGGGCCGAGGCCATCGCGCCGGTGATGTGGGCGACGCCCCAGATCGCCAGGGCGTGGACGTGGCGGGCCTGGCTCCAGGACAGCAGAAACAGGCTGCCGACCATGAAGGTCAGGATCACGGTCACGAGCAGAAGGGTCGAGGCATCGAGCAGCATCGATCGGTTCCGCCCCCTCGCTCGTTCGATGATCCAGAAGCCGCTCGCCCCTTCGGGACGGCGGACCAGCGTCCGAAGCTATTCTATACGATCATGGTTACCCAGATCTGGACGTCCGAGGCCCGTCGACGACCTCCGCGGATGGCGGGTCGTCACGGCTCCACCTTGCGCAGACCGGGACCGAGCGGCGTGATCCGAAGGGCGGTGATCCGGTTGCGGGCCTTGCGCAGGACCTGGAAGCGGAAGCCGTGGAAGTTGAAAGCTGTCCCGGTGTCGGGAATCGCCCGGGCCTCGTGAATGACGAGCCCCGCGATGGTGGTGGCCTCGTCGTCGGGCAGGTCCCAGTCCATGGCCCGGTTGAGGTCGCGGATCGGCACGCTGCCGTCGGCATGCACCGAGCCGTCGCCCTGGGCCCGCACCCCGGAGACGGTGACGTCGTGCTCGTCGGCGATGTCGCCCACGATCTCTTCGAGGATATCTTCCAGGGTTACGAGGCCCATCACCTCGCCGTACTCGTCGACCACCAGGGCGAAGTGGGTCTTCTTGGCGAGGAAGGCCTTGAGCTGGTTGCGCAGGGAGGTGGTGTCCGGCACGAACCAGGTCTCCAACGCCAGGGCCTCGACCTTGAGACCGGCGGCGTCGCCGCCAGCGGCGTCCAGCGCCCGGAGGAGATCCTTGGCGTGCAGCACGCCCACGATGTTCTCCGTCGTGCCGCGCCAGAGGGGCATGCGCGTGTAGGGCGAGGCCAGCACTGCGCGCACGATCTCCTCCGAGGGCAGGTCGACATCGATGGTGCGCATCTTGGTGCGGTGGACCATCACCTCCGAGACGGTGAGGTCCGACAGGTCGAGGAGACCGCCGAGCATGTCGCGCTCGGCCTTGGCCACGCCACCCTCGCGATGAAGCAGGGCGACCTGGCCGCGGATCTCGTCGGTGGCCGACAGGATGGTCTGGCGCTCGCCGATCCGGACGCCGAAGGGACGGAGCATGCCGCGCACCAGGGCCTCGATGGCGAGCGCCGCCGGCCCGAGCAGGGCCACCGCGAAGGCCACCGGCCGGGCCATGACCAGGGCGGCGCTGTCCGGCTTGTTGATCGCGAGGGTCTTGGGCAGCACCTCGGCGAAGATGATGACTAGGACCGACATCACCCCGGTGGCGTAGAGGATGCCGCTCTTGCCGAAGAGGGTGGTGAGCACGCCGGTGGTGAAGGCCGAGGCGCCGATCGCCACGATGTTGTAGCCGATGAGCATGGCGCCGATGAAGCGCTCGCGGCTCGCCATAATGGCGTTGACGAGGCGCGCGCGCGTCGCCGGCATTCTCCAGGGCCAGCATGCGGGCCCGGGACGCCGCCGTGAAGGCGGTCTCGGCGCCGGCGAAGAAGGCCGAGAGCAGGAGCGAGATGACCACGATGCTCGCGGCCAGCCAGAGATCGGTATGGGGTTCCATGCGTGCGATGCCGGAGGATGTCGTCAGGTCGAGCCGGTGCTTACCACGGCGCGGGCCGGGCCGTTCACGCCCCGTCGGTCCCGGCGATGAGTTCCTTGATGCGTCCGGCGAGCGACTCCATCACGAAGGGCTTGGTCAGCACCTGCATGCCGGGCGCGAGGTATCCGTTGCCCAGCACGGCGTTCTCGGCGTAGCCGGTGATGAACAGCACCTTCAGGCCAGGGCGTACGACCCGGCCTGCATCGGCCATCTGGCGGCCGTTCATGCCGCCGGGCAGGCCGACATCCGTCACCAGGAGGTCGAGCCGCACGTCCGATTCGAGCACCTTGAGGCCCGCCGCCCCGTCCGCCGCCTCGATGGCGGTGTAGCCGAGATCCTCCAGCACCTCGGTCACGAGCATCCGCACGGTGGGCTCGTCGTCGACGATGAGAACGGTCTGGCCCTGCTCGGCCCGGGGTGCGTTGCCGAGGTCGGCCTCCCCGTAGTGGCGGGGCAGGTAGAGGCATACCGTCGTGCCCTGGCCGACCTCCGAATAGATCCGCACCTGGCCGCCCGACTGACGGGCGAAGCCGTAGATCATCGACAGGCCGAGGCCGGTCCCCTCGCCCAGGGGCTTCGTCGTGAAGAACGGATCGAAGGCGCGGGCGATCACCTCCGGCGTCATGCCGGTGCCGGTATCGGTGACGCACAGGGAGAGGAATTGCCCCGGCTCCAGGTCCCGCTCGCGGGCCGCGCGGAGATCAAGCCACTTGTTGGCCGTCTCGATGGTGATGCGGCCGCCCTCCGGCATGTCATCGCGGGCGTTGATGCAGAGGTTGAGGAGGGCGTTCTCGAGCTGGTTCGGATCGACCAGGGCGGTCCAGAGACCGGCTGCGCCGACCACCTCGATGGTCACCGCCGGCCCGACCGTGCGGCGCACCAGCTCCTCCATGCCGGCGATGAGGCCGTTCACGCTGGTGGGCCTGGGGTCGAGGGTCTGCCGGCGCGAGAAGGCGAGGAGGCGGTGCGTCAGGGCGGCGGCACGCTTGGCCGCGCCCTGCGCCGCGTTGATGTAGCGATCGAGGTCTGTGTGATCCGTCCCTGCGCCATGTCGACCTGAAGCAGTTCGAGGCTGCCGGAGATCCCCGTGAGCAGGTTGTTGAAGTCGTAGGCCAGTCCGCCGGTGAGCTGGCCCACCGCCTCCATCTTCTGCGCCTGGCGCAGGGCCTCCTCGGTCCGGCGCTGGTCGGTGATGTCCCGTCCGATGACGGTGAAGGTCTCTCCGTCGGGAGCCGCCGTCCACATCACCGTGCGCCGGTCACCCGCCTTCGTGAAGACGCGGTCGACGAAGCCGGTCACGGTCTCGCCCCGCGCGAGACGGCGGACAACCTCGGCCGTCTCGGCATGGTCGGCCGGATCGATCAACGCCGCGAAGGGCCGGCCGAGCAGGGCGTCCTCGTCCCAGCCGAGGGTGCGGCCCCAGGCCGGGTTGATGGTCTTCAGGTAGCCGTCGAGCCCGGCGGTCCCCATCAGGTCGGTGGTGGTCTCTCAGATGCGGTCGCGCTCGCGGGTGCGGCTCTCGACCTGGCGCTCCAGGCTGCTGTTCAGGCGCGCCAGTTCGGCGCTCGTGACCTTCTGGTCGTCGATGTCGGTGCTGGTGCCGACCCAGCGCAGGATGGTGCCGTCGGCCGCCCGGATCGGCTCGGCCCGCACCAGGAACCAGCGATAGGCGTCGTCGTCGCGGCGGATGCGGAACTCGTCGGCGTAGGGCCGGCCGTCTTCGAGGCAGGCCTCCCAGGCCTCCACCGCCGCGCGGTCCGCGGGGTGGACGAGGGCGGCCCAGGCCGCGCCGCGGACCCCGTCGAGGGCGGGGCCGCAATAGGCGGCGCAGGCGGCGTTGAACCAATCAAGGGCACCGGTGGCGGAGACCGCCCAGACGTGGATCGGGACCGCCTGTGCGAAGGCGTGGAACTGCGCGTCGCTCGCCCGTCGCGCGGAGGTCGCGCGGCTGCGCTCGGTGGCCGCCCGCACGCGCTCGGCGACGTTGCGCATGAAGGCAAGCTCTTCGGGCGACCAGGACCGGGCGGTGGCATGGTTCAGATAGAGAAGCGCGACGAAGCCGCCGTGCTCAGTCAGCGGCATGTTGACGAAAGAGTGCGCGCTGATCGCCTTCAAGGCCTCGGCGCCGGAGGCGGTGCGCGAGTCGGCGTCGGCATCGCTGCAGATCACGGTCTCGCCGCGCTTCAGATCTTCGATGTAGGAGCCGTAATCGCGAAAGTGCAGGGTCCCGGCGAGGCTCCGGATGCCGGGGGCGTTCCAGTCGCGCTCGATCAGGATGGTCTCCGCCACGGCGTCGATGGTGCCGTAGCCGGCCCGGCTGACGCCGAGGGTGGTTCCGAGGATTTCCGCGGCCACGTACGCGATGGCGGCGGTGTCGTCGAGGTCGCGCAGGCGGTCTCCGAGTTCGGCCACCGCGATCCGCCGGGCCTCGGCGGCGCGGCGCTCCTCGACGTCGATGGCGAGGACGAAGAAGCCCTCCACCGCGCCGGCCTCGGTCCGGCGCGGGATGTACTGGATGGCGCAGGCTCGGAGGCGAGCGTGGCCGTCCGGCAGGACGCCGTCGCGGGCGATGGTCTCGCCGGCCAGCGCCCGGTCCATGTCGGAGCGGTGCTGCGCGAAGATCTCGGGGCCGAGCACCTCGCGGGCGGGGCGACCGACCAGGGTGTCGACGCCGCGCCCGAACCAGGTCTTGTAGGCGCGGTTGTTGAACCGGTGGGTTTAGTCGCGGTCGAGATAGGCCACGAGCACCGGCAGCGCGTCGGTGATGAGGCGCAGCTCCGCCTCGCGCTGTGCCGCCGGCGCGCCGCGCAGGCGGGCGAGCTCGGCCTCCAGCGCGGCGATGCGGCGATGCAGGTCCTCGGTCCCGGGATCGCTCAAGCGGCGCTCAGTTCGGCACTCAGGAAGGCGCGGACCTCGGCGCCGTCGATGCCGGGCGCAATGAAGCTCTGGCCGATGCCGCGCGCCAGGATGAAGGTCAGCGCGCCGTCGCGGACCTTCTTGTCCTGCGCCATCGCCGCCACGAGGGCGTCGGCGTCGCCGCAGCCGCCGGGCACCGCCTGGAGCTGGGTCGGCAGGCCGGCGAGCGCGAGGTGGTTGGCGACGCGGCCCGCGTCCTGGCCCGGGCACAGGCCGAGGCGGGCGGAGAAGCGGAAGGCCAGCGCCAGCCCGATCGCCACAGCCTCGCCGTGGACGAGGCGGGCGGACTCGTAGCCGGTCAGGCGCTCCAGGGCGTGCGCGAAGGTGTGGCCGAGGTTGAGCAGGGCCCGCTCGCCGTCCTCGCGCTCGTCGCGCACCACCACGCCGGCCTTGGAGCGGCAGCAGATCGCCACCGCCTCGTCGCGCTCCGGCCCGCCCGCGAAGATGCCGGCCCAGTGCGCCTCGCACCAGTCGAAGAAGGCGGCGTCGTTGATGAGGCCGTACTTGGCCACCTCGGCGTAGCCCGCCCGCATCTCCCGCTCCGACAGGGTGTCGAGGGTGGCGGTGTCGGCGAGCACCAGGCGGGGCTGGTGGAAGGCGCCGATGAGATTCTTGCCGTGGGGCGAGTTGATCCCGGTCTTGCCACCGACCGAGGAATCGACCTGGGCAAGGAGGCTCGTGGGCGCCTGCACGAAGCGCACGCCGCGGCGCAGGGTGGCGGCCGCGAAGCCCGCGAGGTCGCCGACGACGCCGCCGCCGAGGGCCACCACGAGGTCGTTGCGCTCGACCTTGTGGGCGAGGAGCCCGTCGCAGACCGCCGCATAGGTGGCATAGGATTTCGAGGCCTCGCCCGGGGCGACGGTCACGAGGCCCGAGCGCAGGCCCGCCGCCGCGAGGCCGTCCTGCAGGCGCGCGCCGTAGAGGGCGGCCACGTTGGTGTCGGAGACGATCACCGCCGCCTTCGCCCCGAGGGCGGCCACGTGCCGGCCGGCCTCGTCGAGGAGGCCGCGTCCGATCAGGATGTCGTAGGCGCGCCCCTGGTCGAGGGGAACGGCCACGGTGAGGCGGTCGGTCACTGGGCTGCGATCCCGGTCTGCGAGGGGCGGTTCAGGTAGGCGTCGAGTGCTTCCATAACGTCCTGCACGACCCGGTCGTGGGCGACGTCGCGGGAGATCACCTCCACGTCGGCCGTGGCGTAGACCGGATGGCGCTGGGCCATGAGCTGGCGCAGGGTCTCCTCCGGGTCCTCGGTCTGGAGCAGCGGGCGCCCGCCGCGCTTGCGCACCCGGCGCATCAGCACGTCGAGCTCGGCCTTGAGCCAGATCGAGACGCCGCCCTCGGCGATGCGGGCGCGGGTGGTTTCGCGCATGAAGGCGCCGCCGCCGGTGGCGAGCACCAGGGGCCCCTCGCGCATCAGGCGGGCGATGACCCGCTCCTCGCCATCGCGAAAGCTCGGCTCGCCGTAGATCGCGAAGATGTCCGGGATCGTCAGTTTGGCCGCCGTCTCGATCTCGTTGTCGGCGTCCTTGAACATCAGGCCGAGGCGCGTGGCCAGGCGCCGGCCGACGGTGCTCTTGCCGGCGCCCATGAGGCCGACGAGCACGATCGACCGGTGACCGAGGGCCCGGCGCAGGCGCAGTTCGATCGGCTCGCCGGCGGCGGCGGCCGGCGGTTCACCCGGGGGCGGGACGCCGCCCTGAGGAGGGACTTCGGTCATCAGGGACATCTACACATCGTTGGGCGGGTCTTAGCGCGTTTTCCGGTGGGGGCGAAGCACCCGGGACGGCGCGCGCACCGGAATGCCGCGCCGCCTGTGGCCGCGAAGTCATTGCCTTCGGCGTCGGCCCGTGATGCAACCCCAAGCTTGTCGTCAGCCACATCCGGCACCTGAAGCCGTCTGGCCCCCGAGGCGCGCTCACGTTCCCAGCGCCGCACGATCGAGGTTCGTCCGAGTGCCGACCCTGTTCCGTTTCCTCGCCACCCTCGCCATCCTGGCCGGGCTCGCCTTCGCGGGGATGTTCGCGCTGGCGACCTTCGTGGTGCCGACGCCGCGCGAGATGAGCGTGACCATCCCCGCCTCGAAGCTCCAGCCGCCGAACCGGTGACGCGGGCACCGACCCCTCCTCCGAACCGGGCCGCCAAGATTCCTGCGGCCGAGATGCCTGCGGGCGAGATCCCCGCGGGCGAAATGTCCGCGGGCGACGTCCTGATCCGCGACTACCTCGATATGCTCGCCGCCGAGCGGGGCGCGGCCGCCAACACCCTCGCGGCCTACCGGCGCGACCTCGCCGACTACCTCTCCGCCCTGGCGCGGGGCGGGCACGACCCCGTCGCGATGGAGGCGGCTCCCGTGCGGGCCTACCTCGCCGACCTCGAGACGCGCGGCCTCTCGGCCGCCTCGGCGGCCCGACGCCTGTCCTGCATCCGGGGCTTCCACCGCTTCCTCTACGCCGAGGGCCTGGCCGAGGACGATCCCAGCGCCCCGATCGGCGGCCCGCGCCGGGTCCGGGCCCTGCCCAAGGTGCTCACGGTGGCGGAGGTCGACCGGCTGCTGGCGGTGGCGCGCCAAGGGGCGACCGGCCGAGGGACGACAGAAGATGGCGCGGCCGGTGATGGGGCGGCGGCGCGTGCGCGGGGCACGCGCCTGCTCTGCCTGATCGAGCTCCTCTACGCGACGGGCCTGCGCGTCTCGGAACTCGTCGCCCTGCCCCGGGCGGCGGCCTCCACGAAGGAGCGCTACCTGGTGGTCAAGGGCAAGGGCGGACGCGAGCGGCTGGTGCCCCTCACGGAGATCGCCCGGAGCGCCATGCGCGACCACCTCGCCCACCTGCGCGCCGACGGCCCCTGGCTGTTCCCCGCCGACAGCGAGAGCGGGCACCTGACCCGGCAGTCGTTCGCCCGTGATCTGAAGACGGTGGCGGCGGCGGCCGGCCTCCGGGCGGACCGGGTCAGCCCGCACGTGCTGCGCCACGCCTTCGCGAGCCACCTCCTGCAGAACGGCGCGGACCTGCGCATCGTCCAGGAGCTTCTCGGCCACGCCGACATCTCGACGACGCAGATCTACACCCACGTCCTCGACGAGCGCCTGAAGAGCATGGTCCGCGACCTGCATCCGCTGATGGACGCGTGAGACCCGGCGGCGGCACGGGGCCGTCGCCGGACATCCCCCCAGGCCTGGCTGACGACCCGGAAGGGCGCCTCAGCCCTCCGCCTCCTCATGCAGGGTGTCCTCGATATAAAGCTGCGCCAGCAGCACCTTGGCCACCGCCATCAGCGGCAGAGCCAGGGCGATGCCCCAGAGGCCGAAGATCACGCCGAGCACGAGCTGCCCGGCGAAGATCGTGGCCGGGGGGATGTCGAGGGCCTGCTTCTGGATGAAGGGCGTCAGCACGTAGCTCTCCAGGGTCTGCACCGCCAGGTAGACGCCGAGGGCCCCGAGGAGCGCGGTGGTTCCCGAGGCCAGGGAGGCCAGCAGGATCACGACGCCGGCGATGAGCGGTCCGATGGTCGGGATGAAGGCGAGCAGCCCGGCCTGGAGGCCGAGGATGAGGGCGCCGCCGATGCCCAGGAAGGCGAGGCCCGCCCAGGTACAGACGAAGATCACCGCCATGGTGATGAGCTGGCCGAACAGCCAGTGGCGCAAGGTCTCGCCCATGCCGTCGAGGAGGGCGGTGGCGCGGTCCCGGTGCGCCGGCGGCACGAAGCGCACGAGTCCGTCCCGGTAGGCGCCCGGATCCGCCGCCACCGAGAGGCCGAGGAAGATGATGACGAGGGCGTTGCCCAGCGCGCTGAACAGGCCGATCACCACGGTGGCCGCCGGCCCGAGCACGCTGCCGGCATCCGACAGCAGCGAGCCGGGGCTCTTCATCGCCCCCGAGGCGAGGCCCGCGAGGCCGCCCGACTTCTGGCCGGAGGCCACGGAATCGTCGTTGCGCTGAGGGCCCGAATCCCCTCCGCCGCCGGATTTCGCATCACCGCCGCCGGGGGCGACGGCCTTGCTCTCGCTGTCCTTGCTCTCGCCGCCCTTGTTTTCACCGCTCTTGTTTTCGCCGCCCTTGCCCGGGGCGATCTCGGGCACGTCGATGCCGTAATCCTTCAGCCGGTCGCGCACGGTGCCGGCCTGGGACGCCACGGTCTGGCCGAGGTCCCGCCCCTGCTGCACGATCGTGGCGCCCCCGAAGGCGATGAGGGCGAGGGTCAGGCCGGCGAGCACGAGGCTGACGAGGCTGAGGCGCAGGCCCCGGCTTCCCGGCAGGACCTTGCCGAGAAGCCGCGTCAGGCCGTCGAGGAAGACACCGAGCAGGATGCCTGCGAAGACGAGGAGCAGTGTCGAGGCCGCCATCCAGGCGAGCGCCAGGACGGCGATGAAGGCCACGACGGCGATGCCGGAGACGGCGAGGGACCAGCGGCGCGGGCGCGGGCCGGCGGGCTCCTCGCTGAGGAAGGGAATGGCCATGAACGGTGTGAGCTCCTGGCATGCCGGGTCTGGCACGCGGATTTCGGACGGGTCTCCGGGCAGGCCCGGCCGCGCTGCGCCCGGCCCATCCTGCGGGGGGGGATGTCGCCAGCTCAGCTTGGGTTCCGCCGCTTGGTGCCGCGACCGGCCGGCATCCGCGCACCGCTAGCGCGGGGCGCCGGCTTCCTGATCCCAGCGCGCGGCGGCGTGGTCGTCGGCCTCCGTCGCCTCGACCCAGCCGCCCGTGGTGCCGTCGGCGAGGTGCTCGCGCTTCCAGAACGGGGCCCGCGTCTTGAGGTAATCCATCAGGAAACTCGCGGCCTCGAAGGCGGCGATCCGGTGGCTGGACGCGGTGACCACGAGGACGATGCCCTCCCCCGGGGCGACGAGGCCGTGGCGGTGGATCACGCACACGCCCTGGAGCGGCCAGCGCGCGCGCGCGGTCTCGACCACCCGGCCGATCTCCGCCTCGGCCATCCCGGGATAGTGCTCGAGTTCCAGTCCCGTGAGGCGACCGCCCTCGTCGCGGCACAGGCCCGTGAAGGTGACGATGGCTCCGGCGCTGCCGCCGAGATCGCGGGTGAGCCGGGCGATCTCGGCGCTCGCGTCGAAGGGTGCGCTCTGGATGCTGACATCGGACATGGGCTTCCCCGGGCTGGTCTCGGAACGGCGGGTGGGAACAGAGCGGGTGGGTACAAGGAGAGTGAAGAAGGGAGGTGGAAACAGGCGGTCGAAACCAGGGGTCGGGAACCGGGGCTTGGGCGGACCGCGTTCGGGCGGTACACCCTTGACGAGGCCCGGCGAACCTGCCCTCACGGGCACGGGCGCTCTATGCCCCCGAACGCCCGGCGACACCACCGGGATGCGAAGGACATTTTCGCTGTGACCCCAGAGCTGATCCTGCCCCATGACGGCGTCCTGCCGGTGTTCTCGGCCCGTCCGGTCTGGTGCGGCCGCGCGAGCACGGTGATCGGCGACGCCACCCTCGGCGCCCAGGCCTGGCTCGGCGACCACAGCGTGATCCGCGCCGACGGCGACCGGATCGTCATCGGCGAGCGCTTCTGGCTCGGCCACCGCTCCACCGTCCACATCGCCACCAACACCTATCCGACCCTGATCGGCGACCGGGTGACGGTGGGCCGCAATGCCGTGGTGCATGCCTGCACCGTCGGCTCGGACGTGGTGATCGAGGACGACGCCATCGTGCTCGACGGGGCGAGCGTGGAGAGTGGCGTGCTGATCGAGGCGGGGGCCACCGTCTTCCCGCGGGCGCACCTCGCCGCCGGCTTCGCCTATGCGGGCAGCCCCGCCAAGCCGGTGCGGGCGATCAGCCTGCCGGAGATCGCCGAGCAGGCGGAGCGCCTGCGCGAGGCCTCCGGCGACCTGCCGGCCCCGCCGGCCGCCGATGAGCCGGAACACGATCCCAGCGTCTACGTCGCCCGCACCGCGCGCCTGCGCGGCCGGATCGCCCTCGGGGCCGGCTCCACGGTGCTGTTCTCCTGCGACCTCCACGCCGAGGTCGGTCCCATCGTGGTCGGAGCCAACACCAACATCCAGGACAACACGGTCATCCGGACCCGGGGCGAGGGCGTCGTCCTGGGACGCGACACCACGGTCGGGCACAATGTCCGCCTGTCCGACTGCCGAATCGGCGCGCGCGGCCTCATCGGCATCGGCTGCGTCGTCGCCCCCGGCACCGTGATCGCCGACGACGTGCTGCTGGCCGCCGGCGCCACCACCGACCCGGGCCAGCTCCTGGAGGGCGGCCATCTCTGGGGCGGGCGCCCGGCCCGCATCCTCGGGCCCCTCGATGCCGAGAAGCGCGCCATGATGGCCCGGGTGGTCGAGGGCTATGTGGCCCACGGCGTGGCCTATCGGCAGGCGGAAGCGGCGCTGCCGTAGCCCCTCCAGGCCGAGAAGATCGGCACGGTGGCAGGTATTGCCGCGCTGCTCAGGCCGCAGCGACAAGATCGGCGACCGGTCTCATCCCTGCATCACATGGAAAATGGGTACAGGGACGCATCGAAGTTTTTGGGAACGCCTTGCACCGAGCCGACGTTGTTCGGCCCCAGTTGCAGTGGTGCAAGGAGTTCTTCATGAAAGCCGTCACGCTCGCCCTCGTCAGCACGTTCGCCCTGACCACGATCGCTTTCGCTGCCGGCAGTGGTCCGGGATCCGCGAACAACGCACCGGGACAGGAGATGCAGCAGAACGGGTCTCAGTACGGCTCCCCCGGTGCCTCGGGTTACGCGCCCGGCCAGGAAAAGGGCGGGACCACGGGCTCGACCGGCCACTCGGGCATGGGGTCCCATGAAACCGGGGCCGGCACCGCGTCGGGCAGCACCGGCATGAAGTCCGGCGCCGGCAGCCGCTGACTCTGAAATCGGGAAGGGCCCGGAACGCGCCCCTTCTCGTGTCCTGGCGATCGTGGGCACCGCTCAGGCGGCGCGCACGGTGGCCAGGAAGCGCTGGACCTCGGCGCTGAGGTGCTCGGACTGGCGCGAGAACTCGGAGGCGGCGCCCAGCACCTGGGCGGCGGCCGCGCCGGTCTCTTCGGCCGCGCCCGCCACGCCCGCGATGTTGGCCGTCACCGCCCCCGTGCCCATCGCCGCCTGCGCCACGTTGCGCACGATCTCCTGGGTGGCCGCCCCCTGCTCCTCCACCGCCGCCGAGATCGAGGTGGCGACACCGCTGATCTCGCGGATGCGCGCCGCGATCCCGTCGATGCACGATCTCCTGGGTGGCCGCCCCCTGCTCCTCCACCGCCGCCGAGATCGAGGTGGCGACACCGCTGATCTCGCGGATGCGCGCCGCGATCCCGTCGATGGCCGCCACCGCCTGGCCCGTCGAGCCCTGGATCTGGCTGATGTGCTCGCCGATCTCCTGCGTGGCCCGCGCCGTCTGGTTGGCCAGCTCCTTGACCTCGGCGGCCACCACCGCGAAGCCTCGGCCCGCCTCGCCGGCCCGCGCCGCCTCGATGGTGGCGTTCAGCGCCAGCAGGTTGGTCTGCCCGGCGATCGAGGTGATCATCGTGACCACGTCGCCGATGCGCGCCACGGCCGTGTTCAGGGTCTGCACGAAGGTGGCGGTCTGAGCGGCCTCGGCCACGGCGGTCTGGGCCATGGCGGCCGAGCTGCCGACCTGGCGGCCGATCTCCTGCACCGAGGAGCCGAGYTCCTCGGCCGCGGCCGCCACGGTGTTGACGTTGGAAGCGGCTTCTTCCGCCGCGGCAGCGACACTGGTCGTCTGGTTGGCGGTCTGGGTGGCGGTGCTCTGGGCGGTGGCCTGCAGCTCGGTGGCCGAACTCGTCACCATGCCGAKGATGCCGCCCACCGCCCCTTCGAAGCTGTCGGCCATCGCCCGCATCGCTGCCTGGCGCTGCGCCTCCGCCCCCGCCCGCGCCTGGACCGTGTCCTCCTCCAGGGCCCGCATTCTGATCAGACCGTCCTTGAACACCTGGACGGCGTCCGCGATGGTGCCGATCTCGGTCCGGGCGCCCTGGTGCGGGATGGTCACGGAGAGGTCGCCGCCCGCCAGCGCCTGCATGGGCCGGACCACGGCGCGAATGCCGTGCGTGACGCCGTGGATGATGAGCGTTGCAGAGACGGTGGAGATGAGGAGACACAGTGCTATGGCAATGAGCCCCCAGGTATGGGTCGTCTCGAAGACGGTCTTGCTCTCGGCCTGAGCTGCACTGGCGCCCTCGTTGTTCATGGCAATGAGCTTGTCGAGGGCTGCGGAGGCTGCACGGCGGGGGATGATGCCCTGACTTTCATAGAGCGCGTAGGCCTGAGCCTTCTGACCGGCACGCGAAAGCTGAAGAATGGACTGGCGCACGCTCTCGAAATTCCGGGCTTCACGCGTGAACGTTTCGTAGAGCGCACGCTCGTCAGACGTGTCGATCATCGGCTCGAAGGCGGACTTCTTCTCGTCGAGCTTTTTGCCAAAGCGCTCCATGTCGGTCTCGATGCTTGCGACGAGTGCCGGGTCGACGGCTTGCGTGTGACGCAGGACGAGAGCGCTGGTCCGTGCAGTGAGCGTATCAATCTCGCCGAGGAGGCGCATGCTCGGCAGCCAGTTGGTTTCGATGTTGAGCGCCTGCTGCCGCATGCGGTGCGTGCCAATCACCCCCAGCAATCCTAACCCGACAGCAAGCAGTGTCAGCAGCGAGAAAGCGGCGATCAGCTTGGCGCGGATAGACAGGTTTCTGACAGACACGATGAGTTCCCGACGCTACCGAGCGGAGAAGTCCGATGCAGTGGCAGCGCAGCATCACGGGAAAGTGTTAAGCGGATACTCTCTGGTGTCCCAAATACCAGCCAGCGCCTTCAGCCTCGACACGCGGGAAGGCGCACTCTCGCTGGCCGATCTTGCTTTCGTCTGAGTCCGGCGGCCGCCTGAGGACACCGCAGCGCATCGGGATAGGCACCGCAACGTGAAAGCGTAAGAGCTCTAGCCCATTGCCTATAACAAATAAAATTGCTGCGAACCATGTAATGGCAATTATTCATAACTTTATATTTTCAATAAATTCATATTCGATTATAGTCCGTCATATTTTTCCGACGAGATCTCCAAAGTGTATCAATTCGTTTCGATGGCGCGACCCTTCTCATGGAGAGCCATGACCGCCACTCTCAATCTGTTGGGCAAGATGTCGTGTAAATCCACCGGAAACAACCGATTCAGCGTTCCACAAAGACCGAATATTTTCAGTTCCGCCCGTGCCGGAACGCCCGCACGGGACTGGTTGCAGGACCACATATCCATCTGACTAAGAACCACCCCAACCATGCACTGGAATAGTTAATTGAAAATAATTAAACGCAGACAAGCATGATCTGTAAAATCTAAGGATATCCCCAAAGGGCGACGCGGCGCCCGCTCCCCAAGTCTAGGATTGCTCGCCCGAAACCCTTCCAACGGCATTGCAATGCTTGCACGAGAAACCACCGGATCGGCGACAACGCGGCCGATGGGACCCATGTCTTCATTCGGGCTGGGCAGGGGCGGGAACCGGTCGCTTTCCAAAGGACCCCGGTCGTGACACTCACACCCCATGAGCAGCTTGAACACACTGATCGGGACGGTCGCCCTCCGACGTCCATCAACAATCACCGACTACGGTGTCACGCTGCTGCTGGTGGGCGCCATGACATTCATTCGGTTCCTGGCTCCAGCCTATGTCGCCCCTTTCCTTCTATACATTCCGGTCCTCCTGGTCGTGAGCTTGGCTTTCGGCTGGCGCGCAGGAGCGCTGGCACTGTTCTTATCGACCCTGATTGCGACGTGGTTCTACACGCGGGATGGAGTCCTCGGAGGCGTGGATGTCGCCCTGCTGGGGCAATACCTCCTGGTCGGCGCGACCATGGTGTGGATCTGCCATGCCCTGCGACGGTCCGTGGCGCAGAACGAAGCCACGCTGGAGCGGCTCAACACTGCGAACCACGTTCTCGTCGACAGAGAGGCGGCGTTGACCAGCGCCAATGCCGCCGCAGAAGCCGCCAAGGAGGCGGCCGAGCTGGCCAACACGGCGAAGAGCGATTTCCTGGCGAACATGAGCCATGAACTCCGCACCCCTCTGTCCGCCATCATCGGCTACAGCGAGATGATGGGAGAGGAGATCTCCGATGGCTGCGCGGCGTCGGACCTCGTGGCGGATATCGGCAAGGTCGAGCGCAACGCCCGTCACCTGCTTGGGCTCATCAACGACGTGCTGGACCTCTCCAAGGTCGAGAGCGGCAAGATGGAGGTCTACGCCGAGGATTTCGCGGTGGGGGACATGCTGCGCGACGTTGCGGGTTCGGTCGCGACGCTGGTCAACAAGAAGGGCAACGCCCTGGAGACGAAGCTCGCGCCTGGGCTGGGCCGAATGCATTCCGACCTGACCAAGACCCGGCAGGTGCTCTTCAACTTTCTGAGCAACGCGGCCAAGTTCACGGAAAGCGGGACCATCACCCTGGCGGCCTCCCGCATGACCGACGCCTCGGGGGTCGACCGGCTTTCGTTCTCGGTCTCGGATTCCGGGATCGGGATGACGGCCGAACAGGTGTCGCGCCTATTCCGGCGTTTCGAGCAAGCCGATGCGTCCACGACGCGCAACTTCGGGGGGACCGGGCTTGGCCTCTCGCTGACCCGTGCCTTCGCCGACATGCTCGCGGGAACCATCACGGTGTCCAGCGTCCCAGGCCGAGGCAGCACCTTTACCTTCACCGTGCCGGCGACGTTCGTTCCTCCGGTCGACGCGCAAGCCTTGCCCGATCCGGACGTCATCGCCGCCGACGTGGCGGAAGGCGATGTCATCCTCGTCATCGACGACGATAGCGACCAGCTCGCCCTCACCACGCGGTTCCTGCATCGCGAGGGATTTAAGGTCCAGACGGCCACGAACGGCAGGAGCGGGCTCGAGATCGCCCGACGGTTGCGGCCACGGGCCATCCTGTTGGACGTGATGATGCCGGGCGTGGACGGTTGGTCGGTGCTGAGCCAGATCAAGGCGGACGAAATGCTGGCGCAGATCCCGGTCGTGATGGTGACGTCCGTCGACCAGCGCAATCTCGCGGCCTCCCTCGGCGCTTCGGACTACATGCTGAAGCCGGTCGACTGGACGCGGTTCGGCAAGATCGTGAACCAGTTCAGGCTGGCGGAGCCGGACCGGCGCGGCACCGTGCTTCTGGTCGAGGACGAGGCCGTCACGCGCCTGGCGATGCGCGCCAGCTTGGAGGACGAAGGCTGGTCGGTCTTGGAGGCCTCGAATGGTAAGGAGGGCCTGCAGCAGGCGACGGAGACCAGGCCGGACGTCGTGATCGTCGACCTGAACATGCCGATCATGGACGGCTTCGGCTTCCTGCAAGGCGTTCGCGCCATTCCCGGCTGCTCGGATATCCCGGTGATCGTCCTGACAGGGCGAGAATTCTCGGCGGATGACCGGAGCAAGCTTCGCGGCGCGAGTCAGATCCTCAATCGCGGCGACTTCGCCTCGGCAAGTTTGGCCGAAAGGCTGATCGGTCTCAGAACCTGAGAAGGGTTGGAGCCGGCTCGGCGTCCGCTTTGGAGCTTTGGTTCTGCGAGCCGGAACCGCGAGGTTAGAATGACGGCGGCCATAGGCCGCCGGAAAGCGAGATCCGGGACGGTGCCGGGCGCGGGTGGGCGGTTACCCAAGGAGGCGTGCGGCTGGAGGTGGTTGGAGGCGCTCTGCCGGACCCCGATGAGGATCTGCGCCGCCTTCAGCGGTTAGACGATCTCTTGGCGGAGGCACTCGTCTCTGGGCTTGCCATCGAAGCTCGCACAGTCGGCGGCCTCCCGTGGCGAGCCTGGGCCAATGCTTAGCTCAGGCATACCAGCGCCGACGCTGATGCTCGGACTGAGCGTGGCTCCTGCGACTGCGTTCGTAGAGGGCCGTGAGGTTCTTCGTGGCGGTGTACGCCGTGTCCTGATTCGGTGCCCGGCGGCCAGGACGAGGCGGGGGGCAGAACCTGCCCGAGGATATCGTCCGCGTCGATTGTGACGCTGATGAAGCGCCCTGCCCCACCGGGATCGAGGACGCGCTGTCGCATTTGGCAGCGGCAGACTGCCGGAGGCTGGACGACTTAAAATTGCTTTGTTTTCCTCATTCGAGGGCTAGCGTCACTTAAACCAGAAATTGCAGGACTGAATCACGCTACGGCGGACCTGACATTTTCGTATAGTGCCTGTATTTTACTATCTTGTATTGATCAATATTATTGGTTTTATCTTGACGTATCCGGATCCTCGGATGTCGTCATATAAAGGTCTCGTTAGGAAATCCGTGAAAACATAACATCGATCAATAACCGCTGTGCATGACGGATGCCTTCTCATGCGTTTTGAATACAATTTCCAGGCGTGGATTGGGCGTGCTTTGCGTGCTCAGGCAGGAAGCGCTGCTGTTGAATTCGCCCTGGTCGTTCCCGCCCTCTTGGCGCTCTTTGCGGGTATCGTGGCATTCGGGATCTATCTCGGGGCCTCGCACAACCTGAAGCATATCGCGTCGGAGGCGGCCCGGGCTTCGATCGCCGGCGTGAGCGATCAGGAGCGCGCCGCTCTCGCCCGGCAGAGAGTGGCGGCGGCCCTGACGGAGGGGGCCATGTTCAAGCCCGGCACCGTGATGGTGACGGTTGGCCCGAACCCCCAGGATGCTTCCCTCTTCACCGTGACCCTGACGTTCGATGCGAAGTCGCTCGGGTTCTCGGGGCTCTCCGGCTTGATCCCACTCCCGCCAGACCTCATCCAGAGCACGGTCAGCGTGCGCCGGGGCGGCCTGTGATCGGCCGTTTCGCGCCCGACGCGCGTGGGGCTGTCGCGGTCTTCACCGCGCTGGCCTTCACCACACTCCTCGCGGCGACGGCCGTTGGGGTGGATTACGGCTCCATGGTCGTCGCCCGGCGCAAGGCGCAAGGGGCGGTCGACCTGGCCGCCACCCTGGCGGCCTCCGATCCGCAGCGGGCCGACCTGCTGGCGCGCCAATCGCTCGCCGACAATGGCTTCGGGGCCGCTGCGGTGATCACGGTCCAGCCGGGTGTGTATGTGGGCGATTCCAAGGTTCCAGTGGCGGATCGCTTCGTCGCCAACGCCGCCTCGCCCAGTGCCGTCCGGGTCGATCTTCGGACGCAGACGCCGACCTTCTTCGCTCCGGCTCTCGGCTTCAAGCGCGACGTGCAGATCGATGTGCGTGGGACCGCCGCTTCGGCGCGGTTCGCCTCCTTCAGCATCGGCTCCGGGCTGCTTCGTCTGGATGCCGGGGTGCTCAACGGCGTTCTCGGCGCGTTGCTGGGGAAGCCGCTCAACCTGTCGGTCGGGGATTACGAGGCGCTGGCGGCGGCCCAGGTCGACGGCTTCCGCGTGCTCGATACCCTCCAGCCCGGCCTCAATCTCAAAGTCGACAACTACAACGACGTCGTCGCCGCGAACGCGACGCTGGGACAGGTGCTCTCGGCGCTCCAGTCGGTCGCGGCCACGACCGCAGGCAACGCTGCGGCAACAGCCGCCCTCGGGCAGTTGAACAACGTCGTTCGAGGTGCCGGCGGATCCGTCCGCCTCGGGCGAATCATCGATCTCGGAGATGCCGCGAACCTCGCGCCGAGTACAGGGGTCAAGGGTCCATCGATCGGCCTGATGGATACCCTTTCGGCCGCCATCCTGGTGGCGAACGGCGATCGCCAGGTCTCCGCGGATCTCGGCGCGAGCATACCGGGCTTGCTGCGGACCCAGGTCACGCTGGGGATCGGCGAGAAGCGCCAGAGCTCCGGCTACGTCCAGCCCGGCAGTTCGAAGGCCACGGTGCAGACGGCGCAGACCCGCCTCCTCATCGAGGCCAGCCTGGCCCTGCCGCTCAATCTCGGCCTCCTCCAACTGCCTCTCTACGTGCAGGTCGCCAAGGCGCAGGGGCGGCTGCGCTCGGTGACCTGCCCCTGGTCGGACCGGCAGAGCCGACAGGTCGTCCTGGAAGCCCAGACCGGCGTCGCAGACCTCGCGGTGGCCGACATCCCCAAGGCGCTCCTCGACCCCAATGCGCGCGTGCCCGACCTCAATCAGCCGGCGACGCTCCTGCGGGTCGCTCCCGCCCTGACGGTGACCGGCCAGAGCCGCGTCACGGTCGGAAATGCCTACACGCAGCTCGTAACGTTCAGTGACGACGACATCACCCGCCACACCGTGCGGACAGTGTCCTCAGGCGGGTCCTTCCAATCCCTCACCGGCCGTCTGATCAACGATCTCGACCTTCAGGTGAACGGTCTCGGCGTCCTGGCGCCCGGGGTGATCAAGAGCACGGTCGCCACGGGTCTCGCGGCGGTGACGCCCGCGCTGGACAAGGTCTTGGACAACACGCTCCGGGTCCTCGGCATCCGCCTGGGCTACGCCGACCTCACCGTGGAAGGCACACGCTGCGACCAGGCCGTGCTCGTCCAGTGAGTGTCCCGCTCGTCTTGGGCTGTAAAAACCTGACGCAAAAGATCATGGATTACGACCTGTTGGAGACATACAGAGTCTCGGCGGATCTTCGTGATCGTTCGCTCGAATTCAGTGCAGAGATTTTTGCGGCCGAAATTCGGGGAGCTGTGCGCGCCAGCGATAGCCTTGGTGCTATCGAGCGTCCCAGGGGACTTGCTGAAGCCGCGGCATCATACTTCGCGTCTGAAAGAGCGGGCGACTCGTGGACCTCATCCTGCCCCCACGGGTGATCCACCCACTCGTCCGCGTCCGGACCGGTGTTCGCAACGGTCGGATCGCCGCCGCCGACGCTTGCCCCATTCGGCGTCGTACGGGTCCAGGCATGTCCGATAGTGAGGATGCTGGTCCTATGAATCAGGGGGCAAGCGCAGCGTTCGACGCCACGATCACGATGGTCAAGGCGGAGGACGCGTTTGCGGACAGGCCTGCTCGGCTCCCTTCCTCGATGGGAGAACGTTGCCGAACCTGCGGATCATCCGATGCCGGGCGGTCAGAACGCCAGCTTCATTCCCGCGATGATGGTACGGGGCGCTCCGGCGAACACTGACCCCGTGGTTCCTGCGAGGACGCTCGCACCGTTCTGTAGGCCCGTGGTCGCGCTGATGGAATTCGCGAGGTTCTGTGCCGAAGCGACGTAGACGGTATCGAAGACGTTGCGCACCTCGGCATAGGCGGTGAAGCGCTTGGCATAGCCGCTCGTGAGCTCCGTGGCGTAATGGATGTTGGCGTTGACGATCGTATAGCCCGGCGCCCTGAGTTGGTTGGCGTTGTCGATGAAGAAGTCGTCTTGGAACACGGTCTCGACGAACGCTCCGAGGCCGGCGAGCGGTCCGGCCGGGACATCGTATCCGATGCGGGCGAGCAATTGGTTGGCCGGGACACCGGGGATCGTTTTGCCGGAGCGGTCGAATTGGCGGCTGAGAGAACCGGCGCTCAGCCGTTCGACGTAGCGCGTGTAGATCTGGTCGTCGAACGTGTAGGCGGCGACCGCGCGCCACCCGGGTGCGAACGCCCAATCGGCCGCCACTTCGATGCCGCGATGCTCGGAGGCCGGCGCGTTGAAGGTGTAGCTCATCAGGCCGGCGCCGGGAGATTGCGACACGAGCTCGTTCCGGAAGAACTCGTAGAAGCCGGTCACGCTGAGGCGCAGGGTCTCGCTCGGGCTCCAGTCGACGCCAAGGTCGAAGCCGAGGTTTTCCTGCGTGCGAAGTTGGATGTTGTTGCCGGGGAGGCCGGCTGCGGTGATGAAGAGATTGCTCGCGGCCGGGGTCGTGTAGCCGGTCGCGACCCGGCCCCGAACCGCCCATTCCGGGGTCGGCCGATAGACCAGGGCGAGTTCGGGCGCGACGTTAAGGAAGCTGCGGTTGGCATCGGCGACGGTCGTGGTCACGCCTGAGGCCGAATAGGCGTAGGCGACGTTGCGTCCCGTGATCGCGGTGTTCTCCGCGCTGACGCCGACGACGCCGGTCCATTGGTCGGAGAGCGCCACCTCGGTACGGGCCCGCCCGCCGAGGTTGGATTGGACGGCCTCTTGGTTCCCGATGAGCGCGCCGAGCAGCGGACCACCGCCGGGCGCGCGATTGAAGGTCGTGATGTGGTTGTCGATGGTGTTGTAGGCCAGCGCCACGTAGCCCACCGCGGGCAGCCCGAACAGATCGTAGCGCCGGGTCAGGTCCGTGAGGAAGTTCCAGGATGGATAGGAGCCGCGCGAGGAGGTCGTATAGAAGGGCTGGTTGAAGTTGCGCTCGTCGAAGCCGAGCTGGGTGCGCCAGGTCGTCTGCGCGTCGAGGTCGTGCTCCCAGCGCAGGGCGACGATGGTGCGCCGGTCGTCGCGCCCGAACCCTGCCTCATCGGCGGTGACGCCCACCGTCCGGCCGAAGGCCCCGTTGGCGAACAGGTTCGTCAGGGTACACCCCGGCGCCGCCAGCGCCGCCGTGCCGCAACCGCGCTGGTAGGGATTGATCTGATACTGGTTCAGGGAGGACCGGGCCGGCAGATTCGCACTGAGCGTGTTGTTGATCACCTTCAGGGTGAAGCGGTTGTCCGGCGTCGGCGTGTAGCTGGCCAGCAGGTTGACCGTCTGCGTGTCGTAGGAACCGTGATCCTGGTAGCCGTTGGCACGGACATCGCTCGCGAACAGGCTGATCTCGACGGGGCCGCTGACGCCGCCGACCGTGAAGTAATTGCTGAGGTAGCCGAAGCTGCCCGCATCGGTGCCGATCTCGAAGCCGTCGATCTCGCGGCCCGTCCGGGTGCGGAAGGCGAGCGCGCCGCCGGTGGCGTAGTTGCCGAAGAGATCTCGAAGCCGTCGATCTCGCGGCCCGTCCGGGTGCGGAAGGCGAGCGCGCCGCCGGTGGCGTAGTTGCCGAAGAGCGCTGATTGCGGACCGCGGAACACGTCGATGCGGCTGTAGGCGCGCGGATCGACGAGGTCGAAGCGTGAGGCGCCGTCCGGCTGGGTCAGGATGAAGCCGTCCTCCAGCACGACCGTATTCTTGATCACGCCGGTGGAGCGGGCATTGTTACCCCGGATGGAGATCACCACGTCGCGCCCGCCATTGCCCTGGCGCACGGTCACGCCGGGGCTGTTGGCCAGAACCGACCCGATGCTGGTGGCCGGACGGTTCTCGATGATGCCGTCTCGCCCGAGGCTGGTGACGACCTCGCCGACGGGGCGGTCGATGGGTGTCGGTGCGGCGGCGGCGGCGGCGGGCGAGAGGGCAGTCCGACCCCGCCCCTGTCCGGCGCCACCGCCCTGGCCCTCGACGGAGAGCTCTTCCAGGGTCACGACCTGACCGGCGGTCTGGGCCTGCGCCATCGCGATCGCGAGCGGGCTTGCGCCGAGAAGGATCGCCAGGGCGCGCATGGGCCGGCGGGCGCTTGGGTACGGGAACATGGGGAAAGCTCGACGGATCGGGGAGGACGCTGCGCAGGCACGCTGCGATGAGGAAGGGTGGTTCGGCGATCAGACGAGGTAAGGCGGAGCCCGGGGCTGCCCCAGGCAACGGGACGGAGGCCGTGCGCGTGTGGGAGGGGGGATCGGCCACGATACCGGATGCCAGTGCACGCTCCGTATGGCGGCCGGGCCCGATGGCAGCGTGGGGAGGGCGACCCCTGCACAGCACAACTGGCACAGGGCGCATCCCGGGTGTGCCGGGGCGGGCACCCCCACGTTCGAACGGACCTCCTCGCCCCCATCGACCGCAGGGCCGCAGAGAATGGGATTGCGCAGCGGATCGGACATCGCCGCGAGCATGCGCAGGGCCGCCGCCGGCGCGAGCACCTGTGTCCAGAGCGCGAGCGCGATCAGGACGACGCCGAGGATGCCGCGGCGGCCGATCAGCAGGGGAAGGATGGGGTGCACGGGAACGCCGCCCGTTTCGGCTGCCTCAGGTCCTCGCCTGGGTTCGCAGCGCCTGCAGGCCGAGGTCGAGCAGCAGCATGCCGAGGATGACGAGCCCGGTCAGGGGGAACAGGGCCCCGAGGACGAGGACGATCAGGGTCACGCCGGCCGCGACACGCCGGTCGCGTGGCCACGGTGGTACGCCGAGGCGACCGGCGGGGCGCCGCTTCCACCACATCGTCGCGGCGGTCACGGCGAGCAGGATGGTCGCCAGGCAGAAGGCCAGCATCGCGAACTGATTGGCTCGACCCCAGTGCTCGCCCTTGTGGAGGCCGATGCCGTACTGGATGGCGCGGGCGACCCCGCCAAGGTCCGCGAACCGGACGTCGACCAGCGGCGTGCCGGTGTACTGGTCGAGGGAGATCATCCGCTGCCCCGTCACGTCCTTCGGGTAGGCGGCCGCGGCGTAGACGCCGGTCTCCCCCGACGGCAGGGAGACCTCGAAGCCGCGCGGCATCCCGAGGGCTCGCAGGATGTCGACGGCGCGCGCGAGCCCGATGGTGGGGGTGGCGGCCGGCTGCGAGGTCGGAAGCGGAGCGTCCTCCATGGCCCATCCGGTGGTAGTGAGCATCTCCCGCATGGGCACGGTCGACACGGGCTTGTTGGCCCAGAGGGCGCTGGGCTGCCCGACGCCGGCCGCGTTGGACCAGTTGCGCAGGTGCTGGCCCCACCAGGCCGACCAGGGCAGCCCGGTCAGGGCGAGGAAGAAGATTCCGGCCCCGGCGACCAGACCGGTGACGGCGTGCAGGTCGCGCCACCACACGCGCCTGCGCGGCGTGCCGCGGAGGCGCACGACCCCGCCGCCCTGCTGGCGCGGCCACCAGAGATAGAAGCCCGTCAGAACCAGGATGATCGTGAACCCGGCCACGACCTCGATGAGTCCGTTGGCCACCAGTCCGAAGTAGGCGAGGCTGTGCAGGCCTCGCACCACCATCATGAACTCGTCGTCCCGGGCGACCCGGTCCAGCACCGAGCCGTCGTATGGGTTGAGATAGACCAGGATCCTGCGGGATCCCTCGGCCATCGTCACGACCGCGGAGGCGGACGGATCGGCGGGCACGGTCAACGAGACCGGTACGGCGGTCGGCACGGCCTCGGAGGCGTTGAACAGCAGGACGTCCACACCCACGGGCGGGCTCGCCTGCACGGCGACCCTTGTCCGGTACGCGAACAGGGTCGCGTTGACCTCGTCCTTGAACAGGTAGAGCGAGCCGGTGACCGAGAGCAGGATCAGGACGGGCAGGCAGAGCAGGCCGGCGTAGAAGTGCCAGCGCCAGACGGCGCGATAGACGGCATCCTGCATCGGGCGGGCAGAAACGACGGCGCGGAAGGCCGTCGCGTCACCCTGGAGGGACTGAGACATGGTTGGGGGTCCGGCACGGAGCGATCTGGGACAAACGGATCGATCAGGCGGTCGGCGGACCTCGGGGACTGACGGATTGATCGGGCGGCGCCCGTGCGGTTCCCGGGTCTCCGGTCCGCCAGGCGCGGAGCACCGCATCACCGGGCGACCAGCGCACAGCGATGAAGGCGAGGACCAGAACGGGCACCATGACGGCTTGCACCAGGGTGCAGCACGAATGCCGACAGGGCAGTGCCGCGTCCGCCGGAGCGTCCGTTCCGGCGTGTTCGGCACAGATGATGGTGTTCAAGCTCAGCTGGGGCACGGGCGCCATGGAGCCCAGCAACGCCTGCAGGCAAAGCGCGTAGAGGACGGTCAGGGCGATGACCGCACGGCAGAATCCCCAATCTGGCCGCCAAGCACGCATGACAGCCGCGTAAGCCGTGGTTCCACGCTTCGTCAACATGGCAAAGTCATCTCACAGACTTTCACCCGGCATGTGACCTAGAACCGCCCCGCCAGGGTCAGGCGCACCGCCGTCGGCTCGACGGGGTGGAAGTGCCGGTCCGCGACGCCGTCCGCCGCCTCGCCGGGCAAACGGGAGGTGTAGAAGTAGGTGATCTGATCGGCCTGGGCGTTGGTCAGGTTCAACACGTCGAGGGACAGGCTGATTCCGTTGTCGAAGTTGTAGCCGACCCGCCCGTTGACCAGCGCCGTCGGGCGCGAGCGCACCGAATTGTCCTCGATCAGCGGCCGCGGCCCGAAGTAGCGCAGGCGCATCGCTCCGAACCAGCCCGGCCCCTCGCCGAAGGTGAACCCGGCCGAGGCGATGGTGGTGGGCGCCTCCGGGACTCGGTTGCCGACGGGGTCGCGGTCCGCGAAGCGGGCATTCGTCACCGTCAGGTCCCCCTCCAGGGAGAGCCAGGGCGTCACCGCGTAGCGGTTGGTCCATTCGACGCCGAAGCGGCGGGTGGGACGGCTCGGCTCGGTGGTGCCGCTGTCGCCCTGGAACAGGTTCTCGGAGGCGAAGTCGAGCTGGAACAGCGTCACCGCCGTCTCCAGCCCGGCGAGGCTGCGGTTGCGCAGGCCGATCTCCGAGCCCGTCGAGGGCACGAGGAAGGGCGAGCGGCTGATGTTGAAGAGCGGGCTCGCCGGATCCACCGTGGCGGTGACGCCGCGGGCATCGTTCGAGTGGAAGCCGCCCCCGTAGTTCACGAACACCTCGGTGTCGAACCAGGGTCCCAGCACGAGGCCGAGCTTCGGGTTGACGATCCCGTCCCGGGCCGTGCCGGAATTGGCCGGCGTGTCCGAGCGGACATCGGCGGAGAACCCGTCGGCGCGCACGCCGACGCTGGTGCGCAGCCAGTCGGTCCAGCGCATCCGGCTCTCGACGTAGAGGGCCGCGCTCGCCTCCAGCACCCGGTCATCGAGCACGGTCGAGCGGGTTTGCCGCGCCGTGGTGTTGAACAGGCCGACCCGGATGGCGTCGGTGCGGGTCTGGAGGCCGATCTCGTTCTCCACGGCCAAGCCGAACAGGGTGCCCTCGACGGTGTGGCTGACCTCGCCGCCGCCGAGCACCCGGCTGTCGCGCTGGCGGAACTGGTCGCCGTTCACCGGATCGTTGAGGAAGTAGGTGAAGTCGTTGAACAGGTTCATGCCGTAGCGGATGACGTAGCCGCTCGCCCGGGTGATGCCGGCGTCGCTCGTCCGGCTCCAGCGGCCTGAGAGGGAGAAGCGGCCGGTGTCGCCACCGTCCGTGGGATTCAGGGAGCCGAAGCGGCCGATGATCCCCTCCGCCACGGCGCGCTCCGGGATCTGGTTGGTGGCGTTCCACTTGGCCCAGTAGGCCATGCCCGTCAGCGCGAAGCCGTCGAGGGCCGTGCCCTGGCTGTAGCGGACGACGGCGTTCAGCTTGGCGAGGCGGTCGGGCACGTCCCAGGGGCCGTCATAGGTCTGGGCCTCGCCGGCCACGAGCAGGTGGCCTTCGCCGAGGGGCGCGGAGGCGATGCTGAGGGCGCGCTTGTAGCCGAAGCTGCCGAGCGACGTCAGCGCGAGGTTGCGCGCGACCGTGTCGAGATAGTCGATCCGCACCGAGCCGGCAGAGGCGAAGTCGCCGTCGCGGACGAAGTAGGGTCCCTTGTGGAATTCGACCGCGCCGACGAGTTCCGGGATCAGGAAATTCAGGTCGGCATAGCCCTGGCCGTGGGCGTGGGTGCGCATGTTCACCGGCATGCCGTCCACGTGAAGCGCGATGTCGGTGCCGTGGTCGAGGTTGAACCCGCGCAGGAAGAACTGGTTGGCCTTCCCCTCCCCGGAATGCTGGGTGACGATGAGGCCGGGCACGCTCTCGAGCGCCTCGCCGGGCCGGGTGATCGGCCGGCCGTTGAGTGCCGCCCCCGAGATCACGCCGGCGCTCGCCGCATCGACGCTGCGGAGGCCGCCGCCGATGCCGGTGACGCCGCCGACGAATCCCGCATGGGCGGCCGGCCCGCGGCCACCGCTGGCCGGGGCCTCGGCGGTCACGGACAATTCGGCGAGGTCCGCCTGCGCAGTCTCGGCGAACGCGTCCGGAATCCCGGCGCCGTAGGGCAGGAAACCGGCGCAGGCGCCGAGGAGCCAGGATCGGGCGGTGGGCCGTGAACGGGGAAACGAGCGAAAACGGGAGGACGACATGGGACCTCGGGCGACGTCTGTGGCACGTCACCGCGAACGAGGCCGGCCCGGATGCCGCACGGCATCCGCCCCGACACCCACCAGGACACCCCGCCCGATGCGTTTCGCGTGTGACCACGACTGACGGCAGGTCTCCTGGCTCGCGGGTCACCGCCCTCTCATCGTCTTCCCAGATGTCGAGACACCCAGTGACGTGCTGATGAGGAACTCGCCGCTTACAGTTGCGGGGGCAGCCGCGGCGTTGGAGCAAAACTCCTCACCGCGTTCCCTTTTGATCCTCCGGGGAGGAACCGTCCGACGCCAGGAAGCCCGACACGCGGTGACGGCGTCAATGGCCGCGCGGGGTTTTCGGGCCGGTGTGCCCGGCAGGCGACAGGCGTCGGGCGTCAGGGTCGGTCATCCGGTTTCCGCGCCGGCGCGCGCCGGTGGCCCGTGCCGGCCAGGACCGCGCCACCGGCCGCGAGGCCGAGGAGGATCCATTTCAGGGGAAGGCGCTCCGCGCCCTCGCTGCGCTGGGGCGCGGTCACCATGTGGCCCGGCGGAAGCTCCACGCCGGGCTTGCCGTAGGCCTGCGCGTCGGCGATCTGCTCGGCCGACACGGCCCATTCGGCGCCCACCTGCCGGTCATGCGCCATCACCGCGAGGCCGACCGCGAGGCCGACGGCCGCCGCCGCGAAGATCCTCACCGGCGTCCGCATCTCCCACGCTCCCGTCTTCCCCGCTTTCCAGCGGCCGATCCGGCCCGAGGGTTAGGCGATCGACCCGCCCTCCGCCAGGGACCGGGGCCGAAGAGGAGGGTCCCGATTTTCCGCATTGCGGCCTGGAACGGTTTTAACCCGGTCTTCATCGGCTCTGCAAAAAACGCATGGGACCCCTAACGGCATGACTGGCCTGCGTTTTCGCGCGATTGAGCGCGCGCTGTGCATCGCGATATCGCTGGGGCGAGACTGCTCCGCTTCGCGGCCGATCGTCGGCCATGCGAGCCCTGCCCCTCAGGACCCCGTCATGGATCATCCGGTCGCGACCCCGAAGCGCTCCTCCGCGGCTGGCGGCTGGGGGGCCCTGAAAAGTTGCGGCAAGCACCTGCTGGGAAGCCGAGCGCCCCTGTCGGGTGCGCGCGCCATGCTGAAGGCCAACCAGCCCGACGGCTTCGACTGCCCCGGCTGCGCCTGGGGCGATCCGGCGCACGGGTCCTCGTTCGAGTTCTGCGAGAACGGCGTGAAGGCGGTGTCCTGGGAGGCCACCGACAAGCGCACGCCGCCGAAGTTCTTCGCCAAGCACACCGTGAGCGCGCTGCGCGGCTGGACCGACTACGCCCTGGAGGGCGAGGGCCGCCTGACGCATCCGATGCGCTACGACGCGGCCAGCGACCGCTACGTCGCCACGACCTGGGACGCCGCCTTCGCGGAAATCGGCGCCACCCTGCGCGGGCTCGACCACCCGGACCAGGCCGAGTTCTACACCTCGGGCCGCGCCTCGAACGAAGCCGCCTACGTCTACCAGCTCTTCGCCCGGCACTACGGCACCAACAACTTCCCCGACTGCTCCAACATGTGCCACGAGGCCAGCGGCATCGCCCTCCAGGCGGCCATCGGCGTCGGCAAAGGCACCGTGCTGCTGGAGGATTTCGAGAAAGCCGACGCGATCTTCGTCGTCGGGCAGAACCCCGGCACCAACCATCCGCGCATGCTCGGCGACCTGCGGCGGGCGGCCCAGCGCGGCGCGAAGGTCGTGGTGTTCAATCCCGTGCGTGAGCGCGGGCTGGAGCGCTTCGCCGACCCGCAGAACACCGTGGAGATGCTGCGCGGCGCCAGCGCGCCGGTGGCGAGCCACTACTACCAGCCACGCCTCGGCGGCGACATGGCGGCGTTCCGGGGCATCGCCAAGGCGGTGTTCGCGGCCGACGATGCGGCCCTGGCCGTCGGCCAGCCGTCGCTGCTCGACCGGACCTTCCTGCGCAACCACACCGCGGACTACGAGGCCTACCGGGCCACCGTGGACGCCACCCCCTGGGAATCCATCGAGGACCAGTCCGGCCTGGCCCGGGCCGACCTCGAGGTCGCGGCCGGGGTCTATCTCGCCGCCGACAAGGTGATCTGCACCTGGGCCATGGGCGTGACCCAGCACCGCCACTCGGTGGCTACCGTCCGGGAACTCGCCAACGTGATGCTGCTGCGCGGCCATGTCGGTCGCCCCGGCACCGGCCTGTGCCCAGTACGCGGCCATTCCAACGTGCAGGGCGACCGCACCGTCGGCATCAACGAGAAGCCGCCGGCCGCCCTCCTCGACGCCCTGGAGCGGGAATTCGGCTTCACCGCCCCGCGCGCGCACGGCCACAACGTGCTCGCCGCCATCCGGGCCATGCTCGACGGCTCGTCGAAGGCCTTCATCGGCCTCGGGGGCAACTTCGCCCGCGCCACGCCGGACACCACCCTTGTGGCCAAGGCCCTGGCCTCCTGCGAACTCACCGTCCACATCGCGACGAAGCTCAACCACTCGCACCTCGTGCCGGGCCGCGTCGCCTACCTGCTGCCCTGCCTCGGCCGCACCGAGATCGACCGGAACGCGAAGGGCAAGACCCAGATCGTCACGGTCGAGGATTCCATGAGCATGGTCCACGGCTCGGGCGGCATCAACAAGCCGGCCTCGGCCGAGCTGCGCTCCGAGATCGGCATCATCGCCGGCATGGCGGCGGCGACGGTCGGTTCCGCGCGGGTCGACTGGGCGGCCCTCGCCGACGATTACGACCGCATCCGCGACCTGATCGAGCGTACGATCCCGGGCTTCACCGGCTACAACCTGCGCGTCCGGCGCCCGCGCGGCTTCATGCTGAAGAACCTCGCCGCCGAGCGCAGCTTCGAGACGCCCACCGGCCGGGCCAACTTCTCCGCCGATCCCCTGCCCGAGGCGACGGAGCACCAGCGGGCGAAGCGCGCGAGCGACACCTTCGTGCTCCAGACCTTCCGCAGCCACGACCAGTACAACACCACGATCTACGGCCTCGACGACCGCTACCGCGGCGTCTACGGCGAGCGCCGCGTGGTCTTCGCACACCCGGACGACCTGGCCGAGATCCGGGCCCGAACGGGCGACCGGGTCGACATCGTCGGCACCCATGACGACGGCGTGACCCGGGTGGCCGAGGATTTCCGCCTCGTGCCCTTCGACATGCCGCGCGGATCGCTCGCCGGCTACTACCCGGAGCTCAACGTCCTCGTGCCGCTCTCCACCTTCGGCGAGGGCAGTGACACGCCGACCTCGAAGTCGGTGCTGGTGCGCCTGCGCGCGCCGGCCGCCGCATGAGCGAACCGCCGGCCGACGCGGAGACCTTCCTGGCGGCCACCGACGCGGTGGTCGCCCTCCAGCCCGGACTCTCGACCCTGGAGGCCGGCATTCTCGCCGCCCTCCACCTCGACCTCGCCCGCGACAGCCGCAGCTTCGCCCGCGTCTTCGACCTGGAGCACGCCCTGGTGCTGCGCGCCGTCGAGACGCTGGCGAGCGAGGCGGGACTCCTCGCCCTGACCGACCGGAACGCGCGGACCCAGCGCACGCGCTACGTTGCCAGCCCGGCGGGGGATGCGGTGCTGGCGCAGCTGCATGGTTAGGTTGTTCGAGGGTCAGCGGACCGAGGGGGCGATCACCTCGGTGCAGTCACGGGCTTCCGTCCGGATACCCGTCTCGATGAACGGCGAGCGAAGAAGCTGCGCCTTCTCCTCATCGAGCAGAATCGCACGCGGATAGGTGATATAGCCCTGCATCATCAAGGCCTCGGCACGACACTGGGCAGTTTGGCAGGCTGGTGACCGGTCCGGATGCATCAATCCGATCGTGTGCAAAAACTCATGCCCGATACCGCCGATCCAGCGGCACCTTCCCGCAATTTCAGCTCCATTCGCCCTGTCGCAGGCAGGAACAATACGCTCGCCAGACAAGCCGCGAAGGTCGTTGGCCGAGACAACGGCGACGCCACTGCCACCAGCGCCGGATTGTCCGCAGGCATGGTCAGCATCGACGTAGACCAAAAAGCGTGAGGCGGGATCGTTGAACCGGACAACGCCCATACGCGCGAGTTCATCCACCGTATTGCGATAGAATGCGCTGTAGCCGGTGTGTCGGTCGGTGGAGCGAAAGCAAGCTGCGTTCTTCTCGGACCGGACGATGCGCACCGCCGGATCTGCAAGGCGAAAGGTCGGGCCCCTGAGCGCATCGCTCAGCCAAGCTTGAAAATGCCTGACTCCGAACTCGGCAGCACGCCGGTAACTCTCGGACTCCTGACGGTCGGCTGGCAGCAGATAGATGACCTGCACGCTCGGCGCCGCTCTCACGGCGCCGCCCGAGACGGCGGCGCCAATGAGGCCGAACACAACGAAGGCCGCTCGAAATCCACGCATCGTCATGGCGCCGAGCGTGGCAGCCATTCCTTACGAAGGACCTCCACATCAACCAGGCACTGCGATTCTTGCCCGCTCAGCGCTTGATCGCCACCGGGCCGTTCATGCCCGGCCAGTCCGAGTAGCCGTTGGCGCCGCCGCCGTACCAGTAGGACTTCGGGGCCTCGGCCAGGGGGGCACCGGTTTCGAGGCGCTGCACCAGATCCGGGTTGGCGATGTAGGGGCGGCCGAAGCTGAAGAGGTCGGCGCGGCCCTCCGCGAGGTCCTTCTCGGCCAGCTCCAGGGTGTACTGGTTGTTGCCGATATAGGCGCCCTGGAAGCGCTCGCGGATCTGGCCGAAATCGACCGAATCCGGCACGTCGCGGGTCTGCTGCGTCACGCCCTCGATGGTGTGGACGTAGAGCAGGCCGAAGGCGTTCAGGGCCTCCACGTAGGCGCCGAAGGTCGCCTTGGGGTCGCTGTCGAGGGGGGTCTTGCCGGGCTCGGTGGTGGCGGGCGACAGGCGGATGCCGACGCGGTGGCCCCCGCCCCAGACCTCGGTCACGGCCTTCACCACGGCCAGCGGGAAGCGCAGGCGGTTCTCGATCGAGCCGCCGTACTGGTCGGTGCGGTGGTTGGTGGAATCGCGCACGAACTGCTCGAGCAGGTAGTTGTTGGCCGAGTGGATCTCGACGCCGTCGAAGCCGGCGCGCTTGGCGTTCTCGGCGGCCCGGCGGTAATCCTCGACGATACCCGGGATCTCGTCCGTCTCCAGCGCCCGCGGCGTCACGTGCGGCTGCATGCCGGATTCCGTGAAGGCCGTGCCCTCGGGCTTGAGCGCCGAGGGGGCCACCGGCAGCTGTCCGTCCGGCTGCACATCGGGATGCGAGATCCGGCCCGTGTGCCAGAGCTGGAGGAAGATCAGGCCCCCATTGGCGTGCACGCCGGCGGTGACGGGCTTCCAGGCCTCGACCTGCGCGTCGCTCCAGATCCCCGGCGTGTAGGCGTAGCCCACCGCCTGGGGCGAGATGTTGGTGGCCTCGCTGATGATGAGGCCGGCATTGGCGCGCTGGGCGTAGTAATCCACCGCGAAGTCCGGCGGGACGCCCTCGGTGGAGGAGCGGCTGCGGGTGAGCGGCGCCATCACGACGCGGTTCTTCAGGGTGAGGTCGCCCAGGGTGAAGGGCTGAAGGATCGGGCTCATGCGGTCGGCTGTGTCCTGGATGGGGCCGGGCACGAAGCGGTGCCAGGCATCAGCCGGGACAAGCACCGGCGCCGAAGGGTGTTCCGCCCCGGGCTACGCTTCGGGAGCTGAGGCGATCAGCGCTCCACGGTCCCGCCATGCGCGCGCACCAGAGCGAGCGCGGTCTGGCCGAGAACGTGCGGCCGGACGGTCAGGCGGCTGAGCCCAACGCGATACTGATCCGACGACCGACGCCCGAGGAAGCGCTCGCTGCCCCGATCGAACAGGGGGCGAGGTTGGATGGGCGTGCGCAGGGTGAGACGAATACCGGTCTCGTTCCGGCTCGCCACGATCCGCACGGCAGCGATGTCGGTCCACGGAATGGTGAGACCGCCCCGTCGATCCGTGATGCCTTCGGCATCGAGGATCAGGGTCGGTCCGGCCCGGGTGAAATCTTCCAGACCGAACAGAGCGATCGGCATGAAAGCCAACAGCAGGAACGCCAGGGCGCACAGGACCAGCACCGATCCGCCGGGATCGGCTGCGACCGTCAAGGCGTGCCAGAGCAGCATCACGAACAACGCCAGGGTGGGCATCATGAAGCACCACGCGATGGCCGTGATCGCGACCTGCGCGAACGTGCGGGCCCCGGCTGTCAGCGGAAGCGATACCGAAATCGGCGGGATGTTGTAGGTCCGCGAGAAGGTGATCTCACCCGGGATCTCGATGTTCAACGAAGTCCGCCCGTCGTTGGCCGCGCCAGAGACGGGCGATCCGCAAATGGATGATCGAGGATCATCGAGGCCGGACGCGGCTTCAATACCCCTTGGCGGCGATCGCTTCGCGCCAGTTCACCGCCCGGCGGGCCATGCCGATGTGCTGGCGCTCGTACATGCGGCCCTCGATCTTGATCGCGCCGCGCTTGGCGTTCTCCGCGCGGTCGAAGGCCTCGATGACGAGGCGGGCGCGGCGGACCTCCTCGTCGGAGGGGGCAAAGCAGGTGTTGGCCGGCTCGAGCTGGTTGGGGTGGATCAGGGTTTTGCCGTCGAAGCCGAGGTCGCGGGCCTGCTGGCACTCGGCCCGGCAGCCCGCCACGTCCTCGATGTCGTTCCAGACGCCGTCGAGGATAGTCAGGCCCTCGGCGCGGGCGGCCGCCAGGGTGAACATCATCCAGGGCAGCATCGGCACGCGGCCGGGCACGAGCTGGGCCCAGGTGTCCTTGGCGAGATCGTTGGTGCCCAGCACGAAGCAGGTCAGGCGGGTGCGCCGGTCGCGCTGCGCCTTGGCGATCTCCTGGATGTTGAGGATCGCCGCCGGGGTCTCGATCATCGCCCAGACGGCGATGCTCTCGGGGGCGTCGAGGGCTTCGAGGTGGTTGGCGATGCTCTCCAGCACGGCCGGGGAGGACACCTTCGGCATCAGGATCGCGTCGGGGCGGGCCTGGATCGCCGCCTTCAGGTCAGCCTCGCCCCAGGGGGTCTGGGGGGCGTTGACGCGGATGATGATCTCGCGCTCGCCGTAGCCGCCGCCCTTCACCGCAGCGCAGACCTGCTCGCGCGCGACGTCCTTGGCGTCGGGCGCCACCGCATCCTCCAGGTCGAGGATCAGCGAATCCGCCGACAGGGTCTTGGCCTTGTCGAGCGCCCTCTGGTTCGAACCGGGCATATACAGCACGCTGCGGCGCAAGCGGAGGTCGGACATCTGGCGTTCCCGTGATTTTCGCTGAAGCTTAGTGCAACACGTCAGGCGAGACACCCCGATACCGCCGGATTGACGTGGCATTCCAGCGATTTTGTTGCAACGCACGCGGCGAACGCGGTCCGCCCCTGTCCGGCGACACGGATTTCGGGCCGGGCCTTGGAGGGTCGGATACGGATGAGCGAGCCCTACCAAGTGACCCCGGACGGCCTGCGCCTCGCCCTGCGCCTGACACCGCGGGCGGGCCGCGACGGGCTGGACGGTCTGGTGGCGGATGCGGAAGGGCGCGTCGCCCTGCAGGTGCGCGTGGCCGCACCGCCCGTCGCGGGCGCCGCCAACGCGGCGCTGCTCGCCTATCTGGCCAAGGCCCTGAAGCTCCGCCGGTCCGATATCCGGATCGTCTCCGGCGAAACCGCCCGCCTCAAGATCGTCGCCCTGTCCGGCGACGGCGCGGCGCTCGCCGCCCGGTTGGCCGCGTGGACCAAGGGTGCCACCCTGCGCCGGAAGGGCGGTGACGCCCTCAGTGGCGGAGCGGGGCGGTGAGGCTGAACACCACCGTATAGTCGGGGTTCTCGACCACCGGGTCATCGGGGGAGAGCTGATACGAACCGGGATCGGCCGGCTCGATGGCTTCGAGGATCGGCACCATCGTGAAGGCCGCTGCGCCGTCGAAGGGCCGGATCGTGATCCCGGCCTCGGCATCCACCGTCTCGACGCGGCCGAAGACCTGCTCGCGGCGGATCAGGGTTCCGTCGTGATCGAGATAGGTGATGCCGACGAAGAGCGTCGCGCCGATCAGCTGATCGGCGAACCCATCGTCCCACTCTATGCCGGATTCGTCGTGTCCGTGGTCGCTCATGCGGACAGGGATGGCGAAAAACCGACCGTCCGGCAACCCGCCCTCAGAACAGGCGGCTGCCGTTCGGCACGGTCTGGTCCGGGCGGACCAGCACCACGGCCCCGTTCGGATCGGCGAATCCGAGAGTCAGCACCTCCGACAGGAACTTGCCGATCTGGCGCGGCGGGAAGTTCACCACGACGGCGACCTGCCGGCCGGGCAGGTCCTCGGCCCGGTAATGCTCGGTGATCTGCGCGCTCGACCGCTTGGTGCCGATCGCCGGCCCGAAATCGATGACGAGCTTCAGGGCCGGCTTGCGCGCCTCGGGGAACGGCTCGGCCGAGACGACGGTCCCGACGCGGATATCCACCGCCAGGAAGGCGTCGAAGGGGATGGGCGGGGCGGCCGGTGCATCGGCGGGGTGGGTGACGTGCATGGACGCTCAGGCGGTGCGGAGCTGGCGGCGCTTGCCGGTGGACGACACCTGCATCAGCGCGACCATGACCAGGATGGTGCCGAGATAGACCAGCACCTGCATGCCGCTCGGGCGGTCGGTGTAGCCCACGAGGGCGTGGAGCACGCGTCCGACGAGGCTGTCCTCCCGCAGGACGGCGGAGGTGTTCCACAGGGGCCGGTCGAGCACGGTGATCAGGCCCGCATTGGTGAGGAACTGCGCGGCCTGCGCCGCGAGGCCCGCCGCCAGGAGGACGATGAGGCCGCTCGTCACCGAGAAGACGTAGCGGGTCGGGATCGCGGCGAGGCCGAAATAGCTCACCGAGGAGGTCGCTGCGCCGACGGCGACGCCGGCCAGGGCGCCGAACTGGATGTCCGGCCCGGAGGTGCCGGACGCCACGAGGCCGTAGAGGAACAGCACGAGCTCCGCACCCTCGCGCAGGATCGCGGCGCCGACCACCAGGGCGAGGCCGGCGGCCGTGCTCTGGCCGGTGCGCACCGCCTCGCCGGCGGCCCGCAACTCGCCCGCGAGCTCGCGCCCGTGCTTGGCCATCCAGGTGTTGTGCCAGATCAGCATCAGCACCGCGACGATAAGGACGCCGGCGTTGAGGATCTCCTGCCCCGCGCCCTCGAACGCGTCGGAGATGCGTTCGGCGAAGAGCGCCACCAGGGCCGCGCCCGCGAGGCCGCCGAGGACGCCGAGGGCGATCCAGCGTCCGCGCCCGGCGATGCCGCGGGTGGCGGCGAGCACGATGCCGATGATGAGGCCCGCCTCGATGACTTCGCGGAAGGCGATGACGAAGGCTCCGATCATGCGGAGAATTCCTTTACGAGTTCACGGTCGCGGCCGAGACGGCCGCCCTACCAGATCCAGAACAGCAGCACCCAGCCGGAGACCGAGAGGGCGCAGGCGGCGGCGATGCCGAGGGTCGCCCCGAAGCGGCGCAGGCCCCGCGCCGAGAGGCCGGCCACCGACCAGGCGAGCCAGACGCTCCACAGGCTGGTGCCCAGCAGCAGCGCGGCGCGCATCTCCGAGACGTAGGGAATGAGGATGCCGTCGCCGCGCAGGAAGGTGACGGTCAGCGCCGAGAGGCCGAGGAACACGCCGCAGCCCGCCACCGGGATCAGCGCCTGGGTAAGGTGGTGGAAGCGGGCCCGCGACCAGCCGAGGGACAGGGTGGCCAGGGCCACGAGGCCCGAGAGGGAGACGCCGAGGACGATCGCGGCGGCGGCGATGTAGCCCAGGAGGAGCCCGCCATCGAGGAGGCTGAGCACGTCGTTGTGCTCGGGATAGTTCGTCAGGATGTACCAGGGCAGCGTGGTCTCGAGGGGCCAGGTCGTGCCGCGCTCGATCAGCCAGGTGGCCAGCGCCTGCTTGACGTCGATGAACCAGGGACTCGACGACCACTGGAAAGCGCCGACGGCCAGGCCCATCATGCCGAACAGGATCAGCACGGTCTGGTCGAGGCTAGGCTCGGTGCCGGCGACGTGGACGATCTCGTGGGTGGGCGAGCGCCGGGCGAGGCGCACGGCCCCACGATAGCCGGAGCAGCGCCCGCACATGTGGCAGGCGCCCGCGCCGGTCATCGTCTTCACCGGCACCAGCGGCGCGCAGTTGAAGGTGTCACCGCGCGGCTTCGGCGAGGCCGCCCAGCCCGCGTGATCGACCTGAAAGCTCACCGGCGCGAGCTTGGCCAGCACCGCGAAGACCCCGTTGACGGGGCAGAGATAGCGGCACCAGACCCGCTTGTTGCGGCCGTAGAGCAGCCCGACGACGATCGCCGCCACGGTGGAGCCGCCGAGCACCGCCAGCACGGGTTTGGGGTAGCCGTAGACGCTGACCATCTGGCCGTAGACCGTGGTCCCGGCGAAGGCGATGAACGGCCAGCCGCCCCAGGTGATCCAGCGCGGCACGGCGCGGCCCAGGCTCCAGCGGCTGGCGAACTCGGTCAGCGCCCCCTCGGGGCAGAGGATGCCGCACCAGGCCCGGCCGACCACCACCATGCTCACCAGCACGAAGGGCCACCAGATGCCCCAGAAGGCGAACTGGGCGAAGACGGTCAGGTTGTTCCACAGGTGCGCACTGCGGTCGGGCAGCGGCAGGAAGGCCGGCACCGCGACCAGCACGAGGTAGACGCCGACCACGCCCCACTGGATGGCGCGGATCGTGCCGCCGTGTCGCTGCATCCACTGCCCGAGTTCCGCGAGCTTCGCGTCGATCCAGGCATCCCGGACGTCGCGCGGCGTCCGGGCGCCGCGCGGGGAGCCGGCGTCGTGCGGCTTGAGGGACGTCGAGGCTGCCATTCCGGTTGGGTTCGCCAGTGTTATCGGAGCCGCATCACTTCGCCACCAGGGTGGCCTTCGAGTTGGGATGGAAGTCGTCGAAGACGTCGTAGCGGCCGGGGTCGACGGTGCGGAACACGATGGAGGAGGTCGCGCCCGCGGCCAGCGCCTTCTCGCGCTTCAGTTCCACGCTCTCGAACTCCACCGGGCTGGTGCCCGTGTTGGTGATCTCGAGCTTGAAGCGGGTGTTGGCCGGGACCTCGATGACGTCCGGGGTGATGGTCCCGTCCTTCATCTCGACCTTGATGACCGGCAGATCCTCGGCGCGCGCCGGACCGGCGGCGGCCAGTAGACCGGCCGCGAGGGCGGCGGTCAGGGTTCGGGAGAGAACGGCCATGGGGCTCAGTAGGCTCCCTTCTTGCCGATACCCGCGAAGGTGAAGTCCTGGATCAGGTCGAAGGGCTTGAACCACTCGGCAACGCCGGTCTCCTTGTCGACGTGGCGACCGAAATGGCTGTGCGGGCCGGGCGGCGCGACGGTGAGCTTGAGGCGGTAGCGCCCGGGGCCGGATAGCTTGACGTTGTCGCCGTAATGCGGACCGTCATTGGCGACCATCGGCATCAGCGAACCGGTCACCTTCGGCCCGGTGGCGGCCTCGCCCTCCAGCTTGGTGATCTCGAAGCTGACCGTCAGGGACGGCACCCAGTCGCCCTCGGCGAAGCCGTTGCGGTTGTCCTTCGCCGCGTGGATGTCGGCCTCCAGATGGATGTCGGACGCGGCTGCGGCGCGCATCATGTCCGGCGGATCCATCTCGATCGGCTGCAGGTAGACGGCCCCCACCTCGATCCCGTTCTGGGTCACGTGCGGGCCGATGGGCGTCTCCTTCGCCTGGGCCCCGCTCCCGAGGGAGACGGCGCCGGCGACGAGAACGACCAGGGCGAGGGAGGAGCGGAGATTCTTGCGCATCGTATCTAGCGCGTAGACCAGACGATAAACCAAGCAAAGAGGCTTTTTCGTCACGTTCCTTAATAAGAACAATTCCAAACTAAAACTCTACCTGAGCGCCCAAGTAAACCCTGATGCAGTCGCGGTCGCTGATCTTGTGCGTGACTGACGACGCCAATGCCGACGCGCCGCCGTGTCGGACCCGCGTCACGCAGGCGTGAAGTCCCCCGCGTGCTTCTCCCGAGGGATCGCGCCCGTCGGAGAGAAGGTCCGGCGCGTCAGGCCCGGATAGGCCAGCGCCTGGCTGATTCCGCGCCCGGCCAGCAGGATCAGGAACGAGAGCCAGAGGCCGCCATTGCCGAGGCCGGCCGCGTGGGCGGCGAGGAGGGCGAGGCCGTAGGCCGCGCTCGCCACGAGCATGAGGTCGCGCATCGCCCGGGTCCAGGTGGCGCCGATGTAGATGCCGTCGAAGGCGAAGGGCAGCGCCGCCAGGAAGGGCGCCAGTGCCGCCGGCAGCAGGTAGAGCCGGGCCATGGCCCGCACCTCCGGGCTCGTGGTCACCGCGTCGATGAAGGCGTTGCCGGCGAGGAGGAACCCGCCCGCGATGGCGCCGCCGAAGGCGAGGCACCAGAGCAGGCTCAAGGTGGCGGCGCGGCGGAAGCGGGCCTCGTCCCGGGCGCCCACCGCCTGGCCGCACAGGGTCTCGGCGGCGGTGGCGAAGCCGTCGAGGAAGAAGCCGCCGATCATGAAGAGATTCCACAGGACGGCGTTGGCCGCCAGCACCACGTCGCCCGAGCGGGCGCCGAGCGCCGAGAACAGGGTGATGCAGCCCACCAGCAGCAGGGTCCGGATCATCACGTCGGCGTTGACGCTGAGCATCCGGGCGAGCGCCAGGGGATCGCGCACCACCCGGAACGGCACCGCGAAGGGGCGCGAGCCGAGCCGCGCCAGCAGGAGCAGGCCGAGGCCGGCGCCGGCCGCCTCCGCGATCAGGGTGGCAAGCCCGGCCCCGGCGACGCTCATGTCCGCGCCGAGGACCAGGGCCAGGGTGAGGACGATGTTGGTGAGGTTGATGGCGACCTGCAGGATCAGCCCGAGATCGGTGCGCCCGCGCCCCAGCACCGAGCCGAGGATGGCGTAGTTCGCCAGGGTGAAGGGGGCCGCGAAGATGCGGATGTGGAAATAGGCCGCCAGCGCGGCGATCACCGCGGGGCTCGCGCCGCTCAAGGAAAAGGCCGCCCGGCCGATCGGCCCCTGCAGCCCCACGATCACCAGCCCGACCACGACGGCCGCCGCGAGGGCGCGGGCCAGCGTCCGGTCGACCTCGGCGCGGTCGTTTGCCCCCACCGCCTGCGCGGTCAAACCGGCGGTGGCCATGCGCAGTGAACCGAACGACCAGAAGATCGCATCGAAGATCACCGCGCCCAGGGCCATGGCGCCGAGGAGCGCGGCATCGCCGAGCCGGCCGATCACGGTGGCGCCGACGAAGCCGAGAAGCGGCGTCGTCACGTTGGCGAGCGTCATCGGCAGCGCGAGCGCGAGGACGCGCCGGCTCGTCGCCGGGCTGGTCGAGGGCGTCATATCGATGGGGTCCTGCAGCGGCCTTCTGGGCGGCGGTCGATCCGTTCAGTGGCAGCCGCAGCCGCTGCCGCAGCTTCCGCCGCCCTCGCTCGGGGTGGGGGTCGGCTTCGCGGCCCGGCGAACGGGATCGCGACTCAGGCCCCGATCCTCCAGCTCGGACAGGTAAGTCGCCCAGCGGTTCCGGTACTCGCGCCCGAGATCGTAGAGGTAGCCCCACCCGAACAGACCGGTGTCGTGCATGTCGTCGAAGGTCAGCTTGACGGCGTAGTTGCCGATCGGCTCGACCTTGAGGATCGCCACGTCGCGCTTCGCCCCGATCACCTTGCGCTCGGAGGGCGAGTGCCCCTGGACCTCGGCCGAGGGGCTCGAGACGCGGAGATACTCCGCCGGCAGGGCGAAGCGGCCGCCATCCTCGAAGGCGACGTTGAGGGTGCGCTTGTCACCCGAGAGGCGGATCTCGGTGGGCCAGCGCTCGGATGCGGCCGGGGCCGCGTGCGGATCGACAGCCTGTTGAGTCATGATGGCTTCCTTCCGGCCGCGTCGGCCGCACGGGTTGCATGGCCCCTGCGACCGACGCAAACTTGCCCGCGAGGGTGCGAGACCTCATATGACGTGCCATGTTAGGTTCGTCACGCGACCGCGCCAACGTTTTCTCACCCCAACAGAGCACAGAATCCCGCATGTGGGGTCCCCGCGCCACCGACGACGCTGCCCCGATCGCGCCCGCGCCGCTGATCGACCCGTTCCAGCGGGCGATCACCTACCTGCGCATCTCGGTCACCGATCGCTGCGACCTGCGCTGCGTCTACTGCATGTCCGACGACATGCAGTTCCTGCCCAAGCGCGACCTGCTCTCCCTGGAAGAACTGGACCGGCTCTGCGCCGTGTTCATCCAGCGCGGCGTGCGCAAGCTGCGCATCACCGGCGGCGAGCCGCTGGTCCGCCGCGACATCATGCACCTGTTCCGGCGCCTGTCCCGCCACCTCGACACGGGCGCGCTCGAAGAGCTGACGATGACCACCAACGGCACGCAACTCGGCCGCTTCGCGCCCGAACTCGCCGAACTCGGCGTGCGCCGCGTCAACGTCTCCCTCGACACCCTCGACCCGGACAAGTTCCGCGCCGTGACCCGCCGGGGCGACCTGAAGGTGGTGCTCGACGGGATCGAGACGGCGCGCAAGGCGGGCATCAAGGTCAAGATCAACGCGGTGGCGCTGAAGGGCGTCAACGAGGGCGAGATCGCCGACATGATCGCCTGGGCCCACGGCGACGGCATGGACATGACGCTCATCGAGGTCATGCCGCTGGGCGAGATCGAGGGCGACCGCACCGACCAGTTCCTGCCCCTCTCGGTGGCCCGCGCCCGGCTCGAGCAGCGCTACACGATGACGCCCCTGCCCGACCGCACCGGCGGCCCGGCCCGCTATGTCCGCATCGCCGAGACCGGTGGGCGCCTGGGCTTCATCACGCCGCTGACCCACAATTTCTGCGAGAGCTGCAACCGGGTGCGCCTGACCTGCACGGGCAAGCTCTACATGTGCCTCGGCCAGGAGGATGCGGCCGATCTCCGCGCGGTCCTGCGCGCCTCGCCCGACGATGCCCTGGTGACCCAGGCGGTGATCGACGCCATCGCGCGCAAGCCCAAGGGCCACGACTTCGTCATCGAACGGGCCCGCCCGGCCGCCGTGCCGCGCCACATGAGCGTCACCGGCGGATAAGTCTCCGCGATGGTTTGACGCTCGGGAGCATCGTTCCTAGACCCCGCTCGTATTCAGGATACGAGCGGAGATTATGATGGCGAAGGTCGCGTTTCTGGGCCTCGGCGTGATGGGTGGCCCGATGGCCCGCCACCTCGCCGCCAAGGGCCACGAGGTCACCGTCTACAACCGCACCGCCGCCAAGGCTGAGGCCTGGGTCGCCGCCCATGGCGGCGCCTTTGCGGCTACCCCGCGCGAGGCCGCCAAGGGCCAGGCCATCGTCTTCGCCTGCGTGGGCAACGACGACGACCTGCGCAGCGTCACCCTCGGCGCGGACGGCGCCTTCGCTGGCATGGAGAAGGGCGCGGTCTTCGTCGACCACACCACCGCCTCGGCCGAGGTCGCCCGCGAGCTCGCCGACGCCGCCGGGGCCGCCGGCCTCGGCTTCATCGACGCCCCCGTCTCGGGCGGGCAGGCCGGCGCCGAGAACGCGGCCCTCACCGTGATGTGCGGCGGCGAGGCCGAGACCTATGCGGCGGTCGAGCCCGCGATCCTGTGCTTTGCCCGCGCCAGCCGCCTGATGGGCCCGGCCGGCTCCGGCCAGCTCACCAAGATGGTCAACCAGATCGCCATCGCGGGGCTGGTCCAGGGCCTGTCCGAGGCCGTGCACTTCGCCAAGCGCGCGAACCTCGACGTCGAGGCCGTGCTGGAGGTGATCTCCAAGGGCGCCGCCGGCTCCTGGCAGATGGAGAACCGCGGCAAGACCATGAACGCGGGCAAGTTCGACTTCGGCTTCGCCGTGGACTGGATGCGCAAGGACCTCGGCATCCTCCTGGCCGAGGCCCGGCGCAACGGGGCGCAGCTGCCGGTCACCGCCCTGGTCGACCAGTTCTACGCCGACGTGCAGGGCATGGGCGGCAACCGCTGGGACACCTCGTCCCTCATCGCCCGCCTGGAGAAGTAAGCGCCGCCTGCGCCCGCCCGAGGGCTTCTTCGGGCGGGGTCCAGAGCCAGTCCGGCCCCATCTGGTGCCGGAACCAGGTGAACTGGCGCTTGGCGTAGCGCCGCGTGTCGCCCTGCCCGCGCCGGATCGCCTCCGCTCGCGACAGCGTCCCGTCGAGATGGGCGATCAGGCCCGGCACCCCGTGGGCGCGCATGATCGGCAGCAGCGGGTCGAGGCGCCGGTCGCGCAGGGCCTCGACCTCGCCCAGCGCCCCGTGCGCGATCATCGCCTCGAAGCGCGCGTCGATGGCCCGGCGCAGGGCCTCGCGCTCGGGGGCCAGGAACAGCTTCACGAGCGGCAGGCCGGACAGCGGCCCGGGGGTGCGGGCCCCGTGGAATTCCGCGATGGGCCGGCCGGTCGCCGCGAACACCTCGAGGGCGCGCATCACCCGCGCCCGGTCGCTGGGGCGCAGGGCCGCCGCCCCGGCCGGGTCGCGCTCGGCCAGATCGGCGTGAAGCGCTTCCGTCGCCCGGCCCTCGGCCCGCGCCCGCAGGGCCGACCGGACGTCGTCCGGCACCGGCGGCAGCTCCGAGAGCCCCTCCTCCAGAGCGCGGAAATACAGGCCGGTGCCGCCGACGAAGATCGGCAGGCGCTTCTCCGCGCGCAGCGTGCCGATCAGCGGCGCCGCCTCGCGGGCGAAGTGCCCGGCCGAGTAGTTCACCGCGCCGTCCACGTGGCCGTAGAGACGGTGGGGCGCCTCGGCCTCCTCGGACGCGCTCGGCCGGGCGGAGAGCCGGCGCAGGTCGGCATAGACCTGCATCGAGTCGGTGTTGATCACCACTCCGTCGAAATCGCGGGCGAGCGCCAGCGCCAGGCCCGACTTGCCCGAGGCGGTCGGCCCTGCGATGAGGATCGCCGCCGGCAAAACCTGCGCGTGCGTGCGTTGCGTGACCGGCGACACTGGCGTGGAAAACTCCCGGATGACCCTCGTCGCGATCCTGATAGCAAACGAGAGCCGCCCCGCCATCACCGATGCGGTGCTGGCCGAGACCCGGGCGGTGCTGCGCACCGAACACCAGTCCCGCATCCTGCATGGCGAGGTCGCCGCCGAGGTGCTGGTCCCCGGCGCGTCCGCCGATGCGCCGGCGCTGGCCCGGCGCCTGCGCGCGGCCCTGGCCCACGAGCCGATCGACGTGGCGGTGATCGAGGCCGGTCCGCACCGGCGCAAGCGCCTGTTCCTGGCCGACATGGACTCGACCATGATCGAGCAGGAATGCATCGACGAGCTGGCCGACACGATCGGCCTGAAGGACCGGGTCGCCGCCATCACCGAGCGGGCGATGCGGGGCGAGATCGCCTTCGGCCCGGCCCTGCGCGAGCGCGTCGCCCTCCTGCGGGACGTGCCCGTGGACACGATCGACGCGCTGATCGAAGCGCGCATCACCCTGACGCCGGGCGGACGCACCCTGGTGCGGACCATGAAGGCCCATGGCACCCACACCTGCCTGATCTCCGGGGGCTTCACCCTGTTCACCGGGCCGGTCTCAGCCCGGATCGGCTTCGACGAGGCCCACGCCACCACGCTGGGCATCGAGGACGGCCGGCTCACCGGGGAGGTGATCGAGCCGATCGTCGACAAGGAGACGAAGCGCGCGACCCTGGTCGCCCTGCGCAGCCGCTTCGGCCTCGACGCCGCGGAGACCCTGGCGGTGGGCGACGGAGCCAACGACCTCGACATGCTCGCCGAGGCCGGCCTCGGCGTCGCCTTCCGGGCCAAGCCCAAGGTGGCGGCCGCCGCGCAGGTGCGCATCGACCACGGCGACCTCACGGCGTTGCTCTACCTGCAGGGGTATTCGTCGGCCGAATTCGTGGGCTGAGCGGCGGCGCCATGCCGGGGCACCTTGGGCGGCCCCGGAATGACATGGTGCTGCGCGCGGGTTTCCGGCCTGACCACAGCCGACACCGCGCCGTCATTCCGGGGCGCCACAGGCGAGCCCGGACCCGAAGGGGCGCGCCAACGGCGTGCAATCCAGAACCGCCGACCCCGCAAGACCTTGCGCCACCTGTGTTTCTGGATCCCGGGCTCCGCTGCGCGGCCCCGGGATGACGGGGAGCGACGGGACATGCTTCGGCCGGTGAATCGGCCGGCTGCGAATCAGAGTAGCCCCACATACCAAAACGAAACCGCCGCCCTCTCGGGCGGCGGCCGGGTGTGTCCGAATGGCGTCTGGGAATCAGTCGATTCCCAGCGCCACGAAGCGGACGTCGCCGCTCGCACTGGCGACCAGGAGCAGGACGGACTTGCGACCGTCCTTCTTGAGCTGGTCGATGCGCTTGCTGACGTCGACGGGTGCGTTCACCGCCTCCTGCCCGACCTCGACGATGACCTCGCCCGGCTTGATCTGCTTGTCGGCCGCCGTGGAGTTCGGATCGACGCGGGTGACGAGGACGCCCTTGAGGCTGTCCTTGAGGCTGTAGCGCTTGCGGGCCTCGTCGGTGATGCCCGACAGGTTGAGGCCGAGCACCTGGCGCACGGCGCTCTCGGCCTCCGGCTGCTTGACGCTGGCGAGGGTCGGCTTCTCGGTGTCCTCGAGACGGCCGAGGGTGACCGACTTCGTGGTCTCGGCGCCCTTGCGGATCACGAGCACGTCCACGACCTTGCCGACCGGGGTCGAAGCGACGATCCGGGGCAGGTCGCTGGACGACTTCACCGCCGTGCCGTTGAACCTGACGATGACGTCGCCGATCTCGAGGCCCGCGGCCTTGGCCGGGCCCTTCTCGTCGACGCCGGCGACCAGGGCGCCCTTGACCCCGTCCTTCATGTCGAGGGCTTCCGCCGTGGTCTCGTCCACGTTCTGGATGCGCACGCCGAGCCAACCGCGGCGGACCTCGCCGAACTCGCGCAGCTGGTCGATGACCTGGGACGCGTTGTTCGAGGGCACCGCGAAGCCGATACCGACCGAGCCGCCGGTGGGCGACAGGATCGCCGTGTTGATGCCGATGACCTCGCCGTTCATGTTGAACAGCGGACCGCCGGAATTGCCCTTGTTGATGGCAGCATCCGTCTGGATGTAGTTGTCGTAGGGGCCGGACTCGATGTTGCGGCCCCGGGCCGAGACGATGCCGGCCGAGACCGAGCCGCCGAGGCCGAAGGGGTTGCCGATGGCGATGACCCAGTCGCCCGGACGCATTTTCTCGGAGTCGCCGAAGGGCACGGCCTTGAGGGGCTTGTTGGCCTCCGGCTTCACCCGCAGCACCGCGAGGTCGATCTTGGCATCCTTGCCGATGATCTCCGCCTTCAGCTTGGTGCCGTTGTGCAGGATGACCTGGATGTCGTTGGCGTCGCCGATGACGTGGTTGTTCGTCACCACGATGCCGGACGCATCGATGATGAAGCCCGAGCCCAGCGAGTTCGACTTGCGCTGCTGCGGCTTCGGGCGGTCGGCCTCGCTGCGGTCGCCGCCGCCGCGCTGGCCGCGCTTGTTGAAGAACTCCTCGAACAGGTCCTCGAAGGGCGTGCCCTGTGGGAGCTGCGGGCCGGAGCGGGCGTTGGGCCGGGCGTCGACCGTCGTCGAGGCCGAGATGTTCACGACCGCGTCGGTGACCTGATCGGCGAGGTCGGCGAGGGATTCGGGGCCCTTGGCGAACGCCGGGGCCGGGGCGCCAGTCACGGCGAGGGCGGTCGCCAGCGCGGCGGCGGCGAGGGCAGAGCGCAGGCTGCGCTGAAGCGCTCGGGAACGGGGCGCCCGGACGGCGCTCGCGACGGGAACCATAATCGACCTCATCTGTCTCAAGACGTCCTTAGATCGTCTCCGCCGTCCGCCGATCAAGAGTCCGGCGGCGAACCGGGGTCCGCCGCCGGAGCGTCATGGTAACCGCTCAGCGCAGCGTGCCGGTGGAGCCGGGCTCCGCCGGGGCGCGCGTGCGGGCGGCCGGCGTCGCCGGGGTCCGGCCCTGGGGATCGCTGAAGTAGCGGAAGAAGTCCGACGAGGGGCTGATCACGAGCCGCGTGTCGGAGCCCTTCAAGCCGGTCTCGTAGGCCTGCATGGAGCGGTAGAAGCTGAAGAAGTCCGCGTCCCTGCCGTAGGCTTCCGCCAGGATGCGGTTCTTGTCGGCGTCGCCCTGTCCGCGCAGGGTCTCGGCCGTCTGGTTGGCCTCCGAAAGCAGCACGGTGACGTCGCGGTCGGCCTTGGCCTTGATCGTGACCGCGGCCTGCTCGCCGGTGGCCCGGATGTCGGCCGCCTCGCGCTGGCGCTCCGTCGTCATGCGCTTGTAGACCGCCGAGCTGTTCTGGGCCGGCAGATCGACGCGGGTCATGCGCAGGTCGACGATCTCGACGCCGAGCTCCTTGGCCTGCCGGTTCACGTCGGCCTGGATCTGGTTCATCAGCTCGGCGCGCTGGGTCCGGACGATGGCGTCGCGGGTCGAGCGGGCGAGCAGGTTGCGCAGGGCCGAGTTGGTAAAGCTCGCCAGCAGGGTGTTGGCGCGGGCGATGTTGTTGGCCGACTGGTAGAACTTCAGCGGATCGATGATCCGGTAGCGCGCGAACGCGTCCACCTCGAGGTTCTGACGGTCGGTGGTCAGCAGGGTCTGGACCGGGAGATCAAGGTCGAGCACCCGCTTGTCGAACAGGACGACGTTCTCGAAGAACGGCAGCTTGAAGTAGAGGCCGGGCTTGTCGGTGCCGGTCTGGTTCAGGACGGCGCGGACGCCGCCGAAGCGGAGCACCAGGGCCTGCTGCATCTGGCCGACGGTGAAGACCGAGGCGTAGAGGCCGACGGCCACGGCGGCCGCCACGATCATGAGGCCGGTGCGGAGGGCTTGGTTGTTCATCGGGCCACTCCACCGGCAGCGTTGCGGGGACCGAACTCGGTCAGCGGCAGCACCGGCAGCACGCCGGCAGCGCTGGCGCCGGTGCCGGCACCGGCTCCGTTCTGGTCGATGATCACCTTGTTGACCGAGCCCAGGACCCGCTCCATCGTTTCGAGGAAGATGCGCTCGCGGCTGATGACCGGGGCGACCTTGTAGGAATCGTAGACCTGGGTGAAGCGGGCGGCCTGACCGGTCGCGTCGGCGGTGGACTGCGTCTTGTAGGCTTCCGCCGCCTGGATGATCTTCTGCGCCTCACCCTTGGCGAGGGGCACCTTCTGGCTCTCGTAGGTGCGCGCATCGTTCTTGGCGCGCTCGGCGTCCTGCTGCGCCGCGTTCACGTCGAAGAAGGCGGGCCGCACCTCCGGCGGAGGCTGCACGCTGACGAGCTGCACGAGCTCGATGCGCACGCCGGCGCCGTACTCGTCGAGGGCCTTCTGGGTGATCTCGCGGACCTCCTGGGCGACGCTCGACTGCTCGTTCGTCAGGATCGGCTGGATGTTGCGGCGGCCGACGACCTCGCGCATCGCGCTCTCGGCGATGGCCTTGATCGTCCCTTCCGGGTTCTCGAGGTTAAAGACGAAGTCGGACGCTTTCAGGGGATTGATGCGCCACTGCACCTCGAAGTCGAGGTCGACGATGTTCTCGTCGCCCGTGAGCATCAGGCTCTCCTCGGGCTTGTCGACGGTGCGGCTCTGGTTGCCGAGCCCGGCGCGGTAGCCGATCTGCACGCTGTTGACCTGGCCGACATTCGGCTTGGTCACGGCGCCGATGGGAGCCGGGAAGTTGTAGTTCAGGCCCTGGCCGGTGGTGCTGAGATAGCGGCCGAACACCGTCTCGATGCCCACCTGCTGCGGCGCCACGGTGTAGAACCCGGTGGCGAGCCAGACGGCGACCACGATGCCGCCGGCGATCAGGAGGCCGCGGCCTCCACCGAACGATCCACCCGGGAGCACCCCGCGCAGGCGGTCCTGGCTGCGCCGGAGGAGGTCCTCGAGGTCGGGCGGGGTCTTGCCACCGCCACCGCCACCGCCGCCCCACGGGCCACCCCCGCCGCCATTGCCGCCGCCGCCTCGGCCCCAGGGCCCTCCCCCGTTGCCGCTACCGCCGCCGCTCTGATTGCTCCAAGGCATGCTCGCCGATCTCTCCTGTTCCAGCAGCGTCTGCGCCGCGCACGAAGCCCACCCGCGCTCCCCGTCCCGGCCTCCTCAGGAGGCGGGCCGAATCTCCCCCGCGTGGACAAGAGTGTTGATCTCGTCGTGACCCGACCCCGGCACCTGCGTGGGCGCACCGGATCCTGTCAAGATTGCCACTTGGGCATCGGGCCGCCGAAAGACAACCGCACGGGAACCCAATGCGCAATGGGTCGCGCCGGATTGGTTTACGGCGCTTCTCCGCGCCCCGGCCCTCACCCGGCCCGTTCCAGGTCGACGAAGCTGAAGCCGCAGGCGTCGTGCTCGCCCGGCGGATGGGCTTCGCGCCCGGTCTCCCGATAGAGCGCACGGTCGAACGGCGGGAACACGGTGTCCCCCTCCGGCGCCAGATCGACCTCCGTGAGGTGGATGCGGTCGGCGTGGGGCAGAGCGAGGGCGTAGATCTCGCCGCCGCCGGCCACCATCAGCTCGTCGGCCCCCTCAGCCGCCGCCAGCGCGCCGGCCCAGTCCTGCGCCACCGCGACCTCGGGCACCGCGAAGGCGGGATCGCGGGTGAGCACGATGGTGCGCCGCCCGGGCAGCGGCCGGCCGATCGACGCGAAGGTCTTGCGCCCCATCAGCAGGGGCTTGCCCATGGTCAGGGCCTTGAACCGGCGCAGGTCGCTGCGCAGGCGCCAGATCAGGTCGTTGTCGCGGCCGATGACGCCGTTGCGGGCGACCGCCGCGATGATCGTGATGCGGGGGGCCGGCATCAGACCGCCACCGGGGCGCGGATCGCCGGATGGGGTTCGTAGCCCTCCACGGCGATGTCCTCAAAGCGGAAGTCGAACAGCGAGGTCACGGCCGGGTCGAGCACGAGGCGCGGCAGCGGGCGGTGCGCCCGCGTCAGCTGCAGCCGGGCCTGCTCGAGGTGGTTCACGTAGAGGTGGGCGTCCCCCAGGGTGTGGACGAAGTCGCCGGGCTGCAGTCCCGTGACCTGCGCGATCATCGCGGTGAGGAGAGCGTAGCTCGCGATGTTGAAGGGCACGCCGAGGAACACGTCGGCCGAGCGCTGGTAGAGCTGGCACGAGAGCCGCCCCTCGGCGACGTAGAACTGGAACAGGCAGTGGCAGGGCGCCAGCGCCATCCGGTCGAGATCGGCCGGGTTCCAGGCCGAGACGATGAGGCGCCGGGAATCCGGGTTGCGGCGGATCTCGTCCAGCACCCAGGCGATCTGGTCGACGCTGCCGCCGTCGGGCTTGGCCCAGGAGCGCCACTGCCGGCCGTAGACCGGCCCGAGGTCGCCGTTCGCATCGGCCCACTCGTCCCAGATGCTCACGCCCTTGGCCTGGAGCGCGCGCACGTTGGTGTCGCCCGTGAGGAACCACAGCAGCTCGTGGATGATCGAGCGCAGGTGGAGCTGCTTGGTCGTCACCAGCGGAAAGCCCTCGCCGAGGTCGAAGCGCATCTGGTGCCCGAACACCGAGAGGGTGCCGGTGCCGGTCCGGTCGTTCTTGCGCACCCCGTCCTGCAGGATGCGTTCGAGAAGCTGGTGATAGGCGTGCATCGCGGCTCCGAGGCGGGGGCTCCCGGAATAGCCCGAAGCGCCGGGGCTGGCGAGGTTGCGGACCGAGGCGTCAACAGGTCGTGCCGCCCCCGGACTGCGCTCCGGCCTCAGCTGATCGCGGGCCCGAGCACGTAGGCGATCATGGCGAGGTTGCTCCAGGCGTGGAGCAGGATGCCCGGCCAGAGCCGGCCGCTGCGCCAGCGGACCCAGCCGAGGATCAGCGCCAGGGGGATCAGCGAGACCGGCCGGGCGAACCCCGCGGGCGTGAGATGCGCCCCGGCGAACAGGAGCGCCGTCGCCAGGATCGCGCCCCGCGCCGTAAAAACCTCCCGCGCCCGGGCGAACAGGGCCCCGCGCATCAGCAGTTCCTCCGCCACCGGGGCCAGGACGAGCACGTAGGCGAACCACAGGGCCGCCGCGGCCGGGGTGAGGCCGGGCGACAGGGCCGTGTGCCGGCCGATCGGCATCCGGAACAGATCGGCGATGCCGGTCACCCAGGTGATGTGGATCACCGGCCAGGCCAGCAGGATCACGGCGAAGCGGCGCGCCGTCAGGCCGGGCGCGCCGGGCCCCCAGGGCGCCGCCGCCGGCGCCACCAGGGCCAGGGTCCGGCGCCAGGCGGCGCCGTCGCGCCAGCGCACCGCGACGACGACGAGCAGCGCCAGGACCCCCTGCCGCACCACGTCCACCGCCAGTTCCCGCATGGCGAGCTGGCGCGGATGCAGGCGGGGACGGTCTCCGCCCAGGAGCGCGATGCCGTCGATCCAGTCGCCGCCGACCCGCACGATCACCAGGGCGAGGAGGGTCGCCACCGCCAGCGCCAGGAAGGCCGCGAAGGCCAGCCCGACGAGCGCCGTCGCCGCGCCGAGGCCGGCACGGACCCGGGACGGCCGGAGGAGCGCGGAGGCGGACCAGGCCGCCGGCGCCTCGGGCATCGGCGCACCATCATCGGGCTTCAAATGCGGCGGCACTCCCACTATAATCAAGGCGTTGGCCGAGAGGCTCGGCGAGGACGGGGATCCGGCGGCGCCGGAACGGCTTCGAGGCCCGAACGGTAACCCGGCAGCCCCTTTCCGGACCACGGGCTTTTGGACGCAAGGGCCCGTGGCTCGACAGGCCCCGGGTTTTGGCGGAAGCTCGCTCCGGCGCGGGGATCTCGGTCGGGGCCGCGACGGGCGGCCGCCGCGTCGCGGAACGGTGGTTCTGGGTAGCGGACGGACTTGGTAGCGGACGGACTTGGTAGCGGACGTCCGGATGGCCGCGACGGCCGTTCAGGCAGGGTTCTGGGAGGGTCGGGCACCGGCATTCCCATTCGATTTTCATCCGACCCGGAGCGCCATCGCGGCGTGTGACGGCGGGCAGTGACCGGGCATAAGCGACCGCAGATGGCAGACGACCTGATCCGCTACGATCTTCTGGTGCAGGACGCGCTGCGCGGCGTGGTGCGCAAGGTGCTGACCGACGCGGCGCGCGAGGGGCTCGCGGGCGAGCACCACTTCTACGTCTCGTTCCGCACCGAGGCGCCGGGCGTGCGCATGTCGCAGCGCCTGCGCGAGAAATATCCGCAGGACATGACGATCGTGCTCCAGCACCAGTTCTGGGACCTCGGCGTCACCGAGCACACCTTCGAGGTCGGGCTCTCCTTCTCCGGGGTGCCCGAGCGCCTGCTCGTGCCCTTCGACGCCTTGACCGGGTTCTTCGACCCCTCCGTCCAGTTCGGCCTCAAGTTCGACCTCAGCGAGGGCACTGAGACGGCCGCCGCCGAGGAGGATTCGGAGGAGGCGCCGGCTGCGGCCGGCAAGACCCCGCCCCGGGGTGCCGCGTCCGAGCCCACCGAGATCAAGCCGAAGGGCACGGGCCTCGCCACCATCGGCAGCGCCGTCCCCAAGATCGGCGCCGGCACCACCCCGGTGCCCGCCGCGGCCCAGGCTGCCAAGGGAGCGGGCAAGGAAGCCGGCAAGTCGGAGGACGGGACCGAAGCCAAGCCCCCGGCGAAGAAGGCCGAGGACGGCACCGAGACCAGCGCCGAAGTCGTCAGCCTCGACGCCTTCCGCAAGAAGAGCTGAGCGAAGCGGCGCCGACGCGGACGCTCAACGAAAAAACCGCATCGTCATTCCGGGGCGCCAAAGGCGAGCCCGGACTCCAGAGCCGCCGACGGCGTCAATCCTGGCACCGCCCGTGCCTCTGGATCCCGGGCTCCGCTGCGCGGCCCCGGGATGACGTGGTGTTGCGCGCGGGTATGTCCTCCGATCCCGGTTGGACTGAGACGACGGCCCTTCGGACAGCGAAACGCGTCTCTTTCCCCTTCGCGGGGAGAGGCGAGGCGTGGGGGTCGCTCCGCCAGTCCCCGCCCGTCGAGGGTCGCCCAACCACCCCCACCTCCAACTTCTCCCCGCAAGGGGGGAGCAGGGTTATGTCGAGCTTCCAGCCCTCACCCCCGGGGGTTCACCGTCATGTGCAACCCGTGCTCCGGGCGCAGGGTGACGCGGTGGAGCGGGACCACCGGGGCGTGGTCGTCGGCCAGGGTGAAACGGGCGGCGCGGGCGATGTGGGCCAGCACCACCACCGCCTCCTGCAGCGAGAAGTTCTGGCCGATGCAGACGCGGGGGCCGGCCCCGAACGGCAGGTAGGCGAAGCGCGGGATCGCGGCCCGGGCCTCGGGCAGGAAGCGCTCGGGCATGAAGGCGTCCGGCTCCTGCCACAGGGTCCGGTGGCGGTGGAGCACGTAGGGCGCCACCATCACCAAAGAGCCCTTGGGAATCTTGATGCGGCCGATCCGGTCCTCCGCGATGGCCTGCCGGCTCAGGAACGGCACCGGCGGGAAGAGCCGCATGGTCTCTTCCATCACGGCCCTGGTGTAGGGCAGCGCATCGGCGTCGAAGTCCTGGTCCGCCGGCACGGCATCGACCTCCGCCTCGATCCGCGCCTGGGCGGCGGGGTCCTGCGACAGGCAGTAGAGGGCCCAGGTCAGGGCGTTGGCGGTGGTCTCGTGGCCGGCCGCGATGAAGGTGACGATGTTGGCCTTCACCTCGAGGTCGGTGAGGCCCTTCCCCGTTTCCGGGTCCTGCGCCTTCAGGAGAAGCGTCAGCAGGTCGGCCGGTGCGGTCCCCTGCGCGATCAGGGCGCGGCGACGGTCGATCAGTTCGTCCACCACCTCGGCGAAGAAGCGGATGGCGGGCCGCGCGCGCAGGCGACCGATGCGGGGCACGAATCCCGGCACCCCGAACACGTCGAGGGGATCGATCGGCCCGACGGATTCGAGGAAGCGGGTGATCGCCCGGCCCAGGGCGTCAGGGTCGCTGGCGAGGCCGTGGGTGAAGATCGTCCGCTCCAACACGTCGAGGGTGACGCGGGTCATCTCCAGGGCGACGTCGATGCGGGTGCCGTCGCGGCGGGCCAGGCGGCGGGCGATGCGGGCGCCGGCGGCGTTCATGGCTCCGTTGAAGCCGAGCACGTGCCGGGCGGAGAAGATCGGCGCCAGAGTCCGGCGCTGCAGCTTCCATTCCTCGCCCTCGGCGGTGAGCAGCCCGTTGCCGAGGCCGGGGGCAAGGACCCGCCGTTGCAGGTCGTCCTTGCGGTAGTTGGCGGCGTTCTCGACGTAGAGGTAGCGGATCAGGGCCGGGTCGCTCACCACGGTGACGCGCCCGAGGGCGCCGTCGGCGGCCACCACCGGCTTCTCGAAATGCACGTCGAGCCAGGTCGTCAGCGGGTTGGCGCGGGCGGCCTTCAGGAAGCCGAACAGGCCCGGCTGCTCGCGCAGGGGTTTTGGGACCGCCGGGCGGAAGCGGACCGGCACGGGGGCATCGACAGGGGCTTCGACGCGGGCGGCGGCACTCGACATAAACGACAACTCCGGGCCCGGGCTGAGGGCTGACAAGCCATGACAATTCAGCGCCGGGCACACGGCCCTCTCGCGATGCGGCATCGCGGTTTGCTGGCGTGCAGTTTAAGTAGGGTCCGGATTGACCAGACGAAGAGGCCACGATGTCGCCCACCGAGACGCCCGCCACCCGCACCGAGTCCGACACCTTCGGCCCGATCGAGGTCCCGGCGCATCGCTACTGGGGCGCGCAGACGCAGCGCTCGATCCAGAACTTCAAGATCGGCACCGAGAAGATGCCCGCGCCTCTCGTCCACGCCCTCGGCATGGTCAAGCAGGCCGCCGCCCTGGTGAACCAGGACCTCGGCGCCCTCGACCCGAAGGTGGCCCAGGCCATCGCGGCTTCGGCGGCCGAGGTGGTCTCCGGCGAGCACGACCAGGAATTCCCCCTGGCGGTGTGGCAGACGGGCTCCGGCACCCAGTCGAACATGAACGCCAACGAGGTGATCGCCAGCCTCGCCAACGAGCTGCTCGGCGGCAAGCGCGGCGGCAAGTCTCCGGTCCACCCCAACGACCACGTCAATCGCGGCCAGTCCTCGAACGACGTCTTCCCGACGGCGATGCACATCGCGGTCTCGCGCGAGATCAACGACCGGCTGCTGCCGGCCCTGCAGCACCTGCACGACGCGCTCCAGGCGAAGTCCGAGGCGTTCGCCGCCATCGTGAAGATCGGCCGCACCCACCTGCAGGACGCCACCCCGGTCTCCCTCGGCCAGGAATTCTCCGGCTACGTGGCGCAGGTGGCGCTCGGCACCGAGCGCGTGAAGGCGACGCTGCCCGGCGTGCTGGCGCTGGCACAGGGCGGCACGGCGGTGGGCACCGGCCTCAACGCCCATCCGGACTTCGCCGAAAAATTCGCCGCGAAGGTCGCGGAGCTGACCGGCCTGCCCTTCACCTCGGCCGCCAACAAGTTCGAGGCCCTGGCCACCCACGATGCCCTGGTCTTCACGCAGGGCGCGCTCACGGCGCTGGCTTCCGGCCTGTTCAAGATCGCCCAGGACATCCGCTTCCTCGGCTCGGGCCCGCGCTCGGGCCTCGGCGAGCTCTCTCTGCCGGAGAACGAGCCCGGCTCGTCGATCATGCCCGGAAAGGTCAACCCGACCCAGTGCGAGGCGCTGACGATGGTCTGCGCCCAGGTGATCGGCAACGGCACCACGGTGAGCTTCGCCGGCAGCCAGGGCAATTTCGAGCTGAACGTGTTCAAGCCCGTCATCGCCAACGCGGTGCTGCAGTCGATCCGCATCCTCGCCGACGCGGCGGTGAGCTTCACCGACAACTGCGTCGTCGGCATCAAGGCCAACGAGGACAAGATCGCCGACCTGATGAGCCGCTCGCTCATGCTGGTGACCGCGCTCGCCCCCTCGATCGGCTACGACAAGGCCGCCGAGATCGCCAAGACCGCGCACAAGAATGGCACCACCCTCAAGGAGGAGGCCCTGCGCCTCGGCTACGTCACGGCCGAGGAGTTCGAGCGCGTGGTGCGCCCCGAGACGATGCTGGCGCCCGGCGCCGCCTAGAGGAGCCCACCGGCATGGCGGAGATCATCAACCTGCGTCAGGCCCGGAAGGACCGGGCGCGGGTGGAGCGGGAGGCGAAGGCCGCGGACAACCGCATCGCCTTCGGCCGCCCGAAGAAGGCCAGGACCCTGGCGGAGGCCAAGAAGGCCATCGAGGTCTCGCGCCACGAGGGCCACAAGCTCGTGGGGCCGGATTCGGAGGGGTGATGGGGGACGCGGCACGTGCCCCTCTCCCCTCTGCGGGAGAGGGTGCCTGCGGAGCAGGCGGGAGAGGGAGCGACCTTTCCGGATATGGCGCTCCCCTCTCCCGGTCGCTCCGCGACCACCCTCCCCCGCAGAGGGGGGAGGGTCGGGTGCCGGAATGACCACCGGCATCACCAAGCGCTCCGTGATGATCGCCGGCCACCGGACCAGCGTGTCCCTGGAGGACCCGTTCTGGGATGCCCTGCGGGAGATCGCAGGCGCGCGCGGCCAGTCCGTCCAGGCCCTGATCGGCGCCGTCGATGCCGGTCGGGAGGGTCAGAACCTCTCATCCGCCCTCCGGGTGTTCGTGCTGGCGAGCGTGCGTGATCGTGCCTGACGGCCGCGACGGGCTCGGGCGGCGAATGTCCTGCAGGCTGTAGGAGGCCGGCGCGCCGAAGGTCCGGCGGAAGGCGTTGGCGAAGTGCGCCTGGTCGGCGAACGCCGCCTCATGGGCGGCCCCGGTGAAGTTGGCGCCGCGGACGACGGCCGCGATGGCGCGGCGCATGCGCAGCCAGCCGCGATAGCGCCGGAACGGGACACCCATGGTCGCGCTGAAGAGGTGCTGCATCCGCGACGAGGACAGGGATGCCGCCGTGGCCAGCCGTCCCGCGCTCATCCACGCTTCCGGCCGGGCGCGCAGGTCGACGAGGACCTTCGCGATCCGGGGATCGACCGGCCGATCGACCCGCCGTGCCGCGAAGCCGGAAAGGTCGGCGATGGCCTCGCCCGCCCAATCGCAGGCGTCGCGCCGCTCGAAGAGCGACCGCAACGGGCCGACCTCCCCGCCCCTGCCCACCAGGGCGCTGCCGACCGCCTCGGCCGGACCCATCAGGCCCGTCAGGGCCCACGCCCCGGCATCGGGCTCGCGATAGAGGACGCCGAGGGGAGCGCCGGCGCAATCCAGCTCGTGCGGCATCCCCGCCGGAACGAAGGCCGTGCGGCAGGTGATCCACGCCCCCGGCGCGAAGCGGATGCGGAAGGCGTCGTAGAGCCCCGCGAGATAGACCGGGGCGCCGTGCTGGTGGCTGGCATTGTACGCGAGCGGCCCCGCGAAGAGCGTGTGCGCCCCCTCGACATGCCAGATCGGGAGGGGCGACGCGCCGGACGGCGCAGCACGTTCGTTCAAGCTGGCCCCCCTCCCGCCGCGATAGAGCGTTCGCGACCGGTCCCGCACACATCCTGACGGAATCGGCCCTCTCGGGAAACGTCCAGCGATGACCGAACTCACTCGCCGTCATCTCGCCGCGACCCTGGTCGCCGGCCTCGCCCTTCCGAGGGCCGCACGGGCGGGCATACCGACGCAAGCCCTGCCCCCGAGCCTCTCCGCCGGCCTGCGGCGGATCCGCCTCGGTGCCTTCACCGTCACCGCCCTGTGCGACGCCGACGCGGTCATCGACGGCCCCTGGCCGATCGTGGGCGAGGACCGTCCGAAGGCGGAGGTCGAGGCCCTGATGCGGGAGAACCGGCTTCCGCCGGACCGCTTCGAGCCCGGCTTCACGCCGATCCTGGTCCAGACCGGCCGCGAGACCGTCCTGTTCGACACCGGGAACGGGGCGGTGGGCTTCATCCCGCGCCCGGCCGGCGGGCAGCTGGCGCAGCGGGTGCGGCAGGCCGGCCTGTCGCCGGACGCGATCGACCTCGTGGTCCTGACGCATTGCCACACCGACCATATCGGCGGACTCTTGGAGGATGGGCGCCCGCTCTTCCCCAGGGCCAGCTACGTCATGGGCGACCGGGAATTCGCCTTCTGGAGGGACGACGATCGCCTGGCAGGCCCGCCGGACGGCAACGCGTACACGTCGGCCCGCGTCTTCCGCAGCCACCTGCTTCCCCTCGCCGAGCACATCCGCTTCGTGTCGCCGGGCCAGACGGTGGTGCCGGGCATCGACGCCGTGGCGGCCTTCGGCCACACGCCGGGCCACCTTGCCTTTAACGTGGAAAGCGAGGGCCAGCGCCTGCTGGTCTGGGGCGACTGCGCCCATCACGAGGTCGCCTCGCTGGCCCGGCCCGACTGGCACGCCCTGTTCGACATGGACAAGGCGGCCGGCGCCGCGACCCGACGGACGATCTACGACATGGCCGCCACCGACCGCGTCCTCGTCGCCGGCTACCACACCGCCTTCCCGTCGCTCGGATACGTCGTCCGCGACGGGCTCGGGTACCGCTGGATCCCGATGGCGAACCGGAGCGAGCGCTGACGCGCCTCTACTCCGCCGCCGCCATCGTCCGGTCCGGCAGCCCCTCCAGGGCCGCCGGCTTCGGGCCGCCGGTCGCCCAGTCCAAGAGCTCCGCCGTGTGGACGATCGGGATCGCCGTGCCCTTCCCGATCTGGGTGGCGCAGCCGATGTTGCCGGTGGCGATGACGTCGGGGCGCATCCGCTCGATGTTGGCGACCTTGCGGTCCCGCAGGCGGTTGGCGATCTCGGGCTGGAGGATGTTGTAGGTGCCGGCCGAGCCGCAGCAGATGTGGCCCTCGGGCACGTCCTTCACGGTGAAGCCCGCCGTCTTCAGGAGGTTCTTCGGCTCGGTGCGGATGCCCTGGCCGTGCTGCATCGAGCAGGCCGAGTGGTAGGCGACCACGAGGTCGGTCTCGACGATCGGCGGCATCAACCCGATGGTGGCCATGTACTCGGTGACGTCCTTGGCGATGGCGGACACGCGCTTCGCCTTCTCCGCGTAGGCCGGGTCCTCGCGGAACATGAAGCCGTAATCCTTGATCGTCGTGCCGCAGCCGGAGGCGGTGACGAGAATCGCGTCGAGCCCGGCGCCGTCCATCTCGGCGATCCAGGCGTCGATGGTGCGCTGGGCCTGGGCATGCGACGAATCCGCCTTGCCCATGTGGTGGGTCAAGGCGCCGCAGCAGCCCTCCCCCGCGGCCTGCACCACCTCGACCCCGTGCCGGGTCAGGAGCCGGATCGCCGCCTCGTTGAAATCGGGACGCAGCACGCTCTGGGCGCACCCGCGCAGCAAAGCCACGCGACCTCGACGCGACGGTGCGGTATACCCATGCAACGCCGCGCTCGCCTCCAGGGCCCGCGTCTCGGCCGGGAAGGTGCCGGGCCGGTCGGTGGGATTGCGGTTCGGCAGATGGGCCGGGGCGAGGTCGAGCATGGCCGCGAGGCGGTTGCCGACCCGCGGCAGGCGCGCCACCAGGGGCCGGAAGGGAGCACCGATCTTCGCCCCCAGCAGCGCCAGGCGGAAGCGGTTCGGGTAGGGCAGCACGAAGGCCAGCACGCTGCGGAGCAGCCGGTCGCTCAACGGACGCCGATAGGTTTCCTCGATATAGGTCCGCGCATGGTCGACGAGGTGCATGTAATGCACGCCCGAGGGGCAGGTCGTCATGCAGGACAGGCAGGACAGGCAGCGGTCGACATGCTTGACGACTTCCGGCACCGCCGGTTTTCCGCCTTCCAGCATGTCCTTGATCAGGTAGATCCGCCCGCGCGGGGAATCGAGTTCATCGCCGAGCAGGAGATAGGTCGGGCAGGTCGCGGTGCAGAACCCGCAATGCACGCAGGTCCGGAGGATCTTCTCGGACGCCGCCATGGCCGGATCGGCGAGCTGCGTCAGGCTGAAATTGGTCTGCACGGTGCGTCCTCGGGTCCACCCTCGTGCCGTCCATCGGGTCCGGCCCGCGTCGGCATCGTCGTTCTTGGTCCCTGCTGTTTAGAGGGTCTCGCGCCGGTTGCCGAGCCTTGGAATCGCTCCGAACAGCGCGCGCGTTGCGACCTCGCCCCGCACCGCCCCTCGCTTACAGACCGGCGTACATCCGCCCCGGATTGAACAGGCCATGGGGATCATGCGCCGCCTTGATGCCCGCGGTGATCCGCATCAGGGGCTCGGCCAATGGCTCGAAGACCGGCACGGCCGCCCGGACGGCATCGGGTGCCCGCACCAGGGTCGCATGCCCACCCTGTGCGCGCACGGCCGCCCGGACGACCTCGGCGCCGGCATCGCCCCCGGCATCCGTGGCGAGCCAGACCAGCCCACCGCCCCAGTCGTAGAACCAGCGGGCGTCGCGCTGGGCGCCGATCGCGGCGGTGACGGCGGGGCCGCGGGTCGGCGCAGTGGAGATGCGCCAGACCGCGGCACTCCGCGGCTCGGCGAAGCTCGCAGCGTCGCGGATGCGTGCCCAAAGCGCTGTCCCCGCCCCGCCCTCGACGATCTCGGGCTGGCCGAAGCGCTTGAGCAGGCGACGCAATTCGCCGAGACGATAATCGATCGACTCCGAGAAACCCTCGATCCGCATCAGCGTCCGCGCCGCCCCGCCTTCGATCCCGGCCGGCAGGTGAGCGGCTCCGGTCAGCTCGAAGGGCGAGCCCAGGGCCGCGCTCAAGGCCGCGATGGCGCGGGCATCGTCGAGGTCCGGGAACGCGAGTGTGGCGACCCGTTCCTGAACGGGGAGCACCTTGAACGTCACTTCCGTCAGCAGACCCAGGGTGCCCCAGGAGCCGGCCATCAGCTTCACCAGGTCGAGCCCGGTGACGTTCTTCATCACCCGCCCGCCCGACTTGATCGCCTGGCCCCGTCCGTTGATGAAGCGCACGCCGATCAGGCTGTCGCGGGCGGCGCCCGCGTTGATCCGGCGTGGTCCGGAATTGTTGGCCGCCGCGACGGCGCCGAAGGTCGGTTCGCCGGTCGTGCCCATCAGGGAGCGGTGGTCCATGGGCTCGAAGGGCAGCATCTGACCGCGCGCCGCGAGGAGGGCCTGAACCTCGGCCAGGGGCGTCCCGGCCCGGGCGGCGACGACCATCTCGGCGGGCTCATAGAGCGTGATGCCGGTCAGAGCCACGCTGGAGAGCGTCGCTTCGTCCTGGGCCGGTCGGCCGATCCCGGCCTTGGTCGCTCCGCCAACGAGACGAAGCTGCTCCGGGCTCCCGACCGCCCCGCGGACGATCTCGGCCGCGGCGCCCTCGTCGTGAGGCTCATATGTACGCATCGAATCCCACCCGATCCGGGGCACTCTGCGGCACCCTCGATCCTGTTCCTGTGGAGCCACCTTAGAGGAGGTTCACGCCGATGGCATCCGGTCAGGAACGGCTATTCGGCCGGTGCGGTCTCGGGTGGTGAACGGGTCAACCGCGCCGCCACGTGACCGCGCAGGCCCGCGATGTCGAAGAGCCAGACGAGCGCACCGTAGATCGCCATGCCGAGAGGCACGGAAAGCAGCAGCGCCCGTGTCGGCTCGATATGGCGCAGGGGTAACAGGCACAGTGCCATGGCGAGGGAGGCGATGCTGGCTGCCAGGATTTCCCACCAGGGCAGGTGCAGGCGCTGGGGTCCCGTGAGCGCACGCCAGGCCAGGATGAGGGTGGCGGCCCCGAGGCCGGCGGTCTGTGCGATCGCGACGCCCTCGGGACCGTACCGGGACGGCAGGAGCCACAGCCCGAGCCCGTTGAGGGCGAGCCCAACCAGAGCGGCGGCGATGACCGGGCGCGTGCGCCGACGAATCTGGAAGATCGGATTGAGGGCGAAGTTGGTCATCGCGAGGCAGAAGAAGCCCGGAACCATCAGCCCCGCATAAGCGGCGAAGGGGCCGCGGTAGGCCTCCGGCACCACCAGCGCCTCGAGGGCTGGGAGCACGGCCCAGAACCCGACCGCGCAGGGCAGAAGCAGCGCAACCACCACGCCGATATTGAGCCCGACCTGGCGCTCGGCCGCGGCACGCCCCTGTTCCTCCTCGACCCGGACCGCGAGCTGGAAGAGCAGCAGATCGAGGGCGGTCCCGAGGGTGCCGATGCTCCGGGTGGTGACATCGGCGGCGAGGGCGAAGTAGCCCGCCTCGGCGAGGCCCGCATGGGACGCGATGCTGCCCCGATTGAGGAACGGCAGCAGCTGGTAGATCGCGTTGGCCGCGATGAGGGGTAGGCCGTAGGCGACGAAGAGCCGCCAGGCTTCCCGCAGCTTCAGCCGTACGCGTGGAACGATCGGATCGCGCAGCGGTCGATACAGCAGCAGGATCGCGAAGGCTTGGCTGATCCCGGCCGCCGTCAGAACCCAGACGGGTTGGGGGAAGAACCAGGCGGCACCCGCCATCAGCACGAAGGCGAGGCCGTTCTTCACCGCGACGAGATTGAAGTACAGCCGGCCGTCGAAGCGCGCCCGGGCGAGCGCTGCGTGATAGTCGAACACGCCGATGCCCAATGCGGCGACCGCGGCGCCCGCTGTGATCGCCAGGCGGCTTCCCGCGTTGGGCTCGAGCGTGAAACCCAGTCCCGCGCAGATCAAGGCCGCCACGAAGAGACTGAGCGTGAGGGCCATGTAGGCCCGGTCCAAACCCTGCCGGATCCAGGGCTCGTCGATGCGGACCCGGGCTGAATAGAATCGTGTCGCGGACAGACGCAGCCACTCGAACAGGACGGTGTTGGCCACGATCGCACCGGCGGTCGCCAGAGCGAACAGACCGAACTCCGCTGGTCCCAGCAGCTTGGCGATGAGGAGGCCGAGGACGAAGTTCAGGCCGGCATTGAGGACGAAGGCAGCGATCACGGCCATGGCGCGACGGGTCATCCTCGGAGGCCGGCTGGACGGGGCATCGCCGCGCACAGCTCTAGCGCAGGAGGCCTGACAGTCCATTAACCGGTTACAACCAACCCCGGATGCGGAAGAAAACGATCGGAATGATGGCGCTTACGAGGATGAGCGCGAGGCCGTAGGGATAGCCGTAGGCCCATTCGAGTTCGGGCATGTGCTTGAAGTTCATTCCGTACATCGAAGCGATCAGGGTCGGCGGAATGCCGACCACCGATGCCACGGTGAGAACGCGGAAGGTGTTGTTCTGCTCGATGCTGATCAAGCCGAGGGTCGCGTCGAGAAGGAACTGGACGTTCTCGGAGAGCCGGATCTCGAACTCGTCGAGGGAGGCAATGTCGCGCCGCACGGCCTCGAAGCGCGGCACCTGTTCCTCGCCGAGGATATGCTCGCACTCGTTGGCCACGAAGGGCACGATCCGCTCCAGGCCGAGGAGGCTCGACCGGACCTTACCGAGGGTCTTCCCGCGGCGTCCGATGCCGCGCAGGATTCGGCGCAGCGCCAGGTCGCGCCGGCGCGGCGTGTGGTTGCGCAGCTTGGTGTCCCCGGCAGGCGCACCGCTGCGGACGTCGAAATCGAAGATCCGCGTGGACAACTCGTCGAGGTCGGCGCCCATGTCCTCGAGGGAATCGGCGAGGCTGTCGACGAGCTCCTCTATCAGGAGAAGGAAGATCTCGGTGGAGGTGGTGCCCGGCCCATCGCCGGTGTCGATGCGCTTCTTGACCTCCGCGAAAGCCCGCAATTCGTGGAAGCGCACGGTGACGAGGCGGTCCCGGGTCAGCACGAAGCCCAACGGCTTCAACTGCGTATCGAGCTTGTCGAAGGTGACCATCGGGGTTGAGAGTGAGAACCCGGTCTTCAAACGCCTCAGGCGGCTCGAATTCTCCACCTCGCTGAGGGCCTTGCGCGAAGGGACCCGGATGCCGGTGCAGGCCTCGACCCGTTCGGCCTCCTCGGCGCTCGGATCATCGAGATCGATCCATACGACCTCCGACGGATAGGCTGTCGCGGGCGCCTGTGCCTCGGGCTCGACCGCGCCCTGCGGACCATGAAGCTTGATCATCCGCGAAGGACTTTCCGGCGGCTTGTGGGATCGGGGGATGATCCTGTCGCCGGATCGTCGTCGGAGCCTGCGACAGTCTTGACTCGAACGGCTTCCGCGCCTAACTCGACGCCATCGTTAGCACTCACCCAAGGCGAGTGCTAACGGCCTGGGTTGAGCGCGCTGCCGCGCCGCATCAACGCCATCCATGAATTTGAAGCAAGAGGGCAGCTCATGAAGTTCCGTCCGCTGCACGACCGTGTCGTCGTCCGCCGCATCGAAGGCGAAGAGAAGACCAAGGGCGGCATCATCATCCCGGATACCGCCAAGGAGAAGCCGCAAGAGGGCGAGATCGTCGCCGTCGGTCCCGGCGCCCGCGATGAGGCCGGCCGGGTGAACCCGCTCGACGTCAAGGCCGGCGACCGCGTCCTGTTCGGCAAGTGGTCCGGCACCGAGGTCAAGATCGACGGTCAGGACCTCCTGATCATGAAGTTTCGGTTCTCCTCCCGTTCACGAGCCCTTCGAGGGTGCCGTCCGGCGCCTCGGGGCCCATCACTGACAAGGATCTGACATGGCAGCGAAAGAAGTCCGCTTCGCCTCCGACGCCCGCGAGAAGATGCTCCGTGGCGTCGACATCCTCGCCGACGCGGTGAAGGTCACGCTCGGCCCCAAGGGCCGCAACGTCGTCATCGAGAAGTCCTTCGGCGCCCCGCGCATCACCAAGGACGGCGTCACCGTCGCCAAGGAGATCGAGCTCGCCGACAAGTTCGAGAACATGGGCGCCCAGATGGTGCGCGAAGTGGCCTCCCACCGTTCTGGCGCAGGCCATCGTCCGCGAAGGCGCCAAGTACGTCGCCGCCGGCATGAACCCGATGGACCTGAAGCGCGGCATCGACCTCGCTACCACCGCCGCCGTGAAGGACATCACGAGCCGCGCCAAGAAGGTCGCCTCGTCCGAGGAAGTTGCCCAGGTCGGCACCATCTCGGCCAACGGCGACAAGGAAATCGGCGAGATGATCGCCCACGCCATGCAGAAGGTCGGCAACGAGGGTGTCATCACCGTCGAGGAGGCCAAGACGGCCGAGACCGAACTCGACGTCGTCGAGGGCATGCAGTTCGACCGCGGCTACCTCTCCCCGTACTTCATCACGAATGCGGAGAAGATGGTCGCCGAGCTCGAGGACCCCTACATCCTCATCCACGAGAAGAAGCTGTCTTCGCTCCAGGCGATGCTGCCGGTTCTCGAGGCCGTGGTGCAGACCGGCAAGCCGCTCGTCATCATCGCCGAGGACATCGAGGGCGAGGCGCTCGCTACGCTCGTGGTCAACAAGCTGCGCGGCGGCCTGAAGGTCGCGGCCGTCAAGGCTCCGGGCTTCGGCGATCGCCGCAAGGCCATGCTCGAGGACATCGCGATCCTGACCCAGGGTCAGATGATCGCCGAGGATCTCGGCATCAAGCTCGAGAACGTCACCCTCCCGATGCTCGGCCGCGCCAAGCGCATCCGCATCGAGAAGGAGACCACCACGATCATCGACGGTCTCGGCGAGAAGGCGGATATCGAAGCCCGCGTCGGCCAGATCAAGGCGCAGATCGAGGAGACCACCTCGGACTACGACCGTGAGAAGCTCCAGGAGCGTCTGGCCAAGCTCGCCGGCGGCGTCGCGGTCATCCGCGTCGGCGGCGCGACCGAGGTCGAGGTCAAGGAGAAGAAGGACCGCGTCGACGACGCGCTCAACGCCACCCGCGCTGCGGTGGAAGAGGGCATCGTCCCCGGCGGCGGTACCGCCCTCCTCCGTGCCCGTGAGGCCGTCCGTGCTCTCAAGAGCGACAACCCGGACGTCCAGGCCGGCATCAAGATCGTGCTGAAGGCCCTCGAGGCTCCGATCCGCCAGATCGCCGCGAATTCCGGCGTCGAGGGCTCGATCGTGGTCGGCAAGATCACCGACAACACGTCCTCGATCACCTTCGGCTTCAACGCCCAGACCGAAGAGTACGTCGACATGATCCAGGCCGGCATCGTCGACCCGGCCAAGGTCGTGCGCACCGCCCTGCAGGACGCCGCCTCCATCGCCGGCCTCCTCGTCACCACCGAAGCCATGATTGCCGATGCTCCGAAGAAGGACAGCGGCGCCCCGGCGATGCCGGGCGGCGGCGGCATGGGCGGCATGGACTTCTAAGGCGTCCAAACTTCACCTTATCGGAATGGGGGTCGCCGCGAGGCGGCCCCTTTTTTATCCGCGGCACAGCCATCGGCGGCCGAATAGTCGGGACAGCAGCAGGCGCGTCAGGCGGCCTTCTCTATTGGGTGTTTCAGGTCAAGAGGGATTATCGCCAACCTGCTCTCGTCCGTGTTGGCGGATCAATTCGTTCAGGGCGTCTTCGTCGGATTCAAGGCGTGTTGGCGGATCAATTCGTTCAGGGCGTCTTCGTCGGATTCAAGG